>CAYLWJ010000023.1:0-4728 GCA_964387355.1 uncultured Actinomycetota bacterium
TAAATGAAGTTTTAATAGAAAAGAAAATCAATGGGGCTTTTTGTATAAATGATGGTAAAAATTTTAGCCTTATCAAACTAAATTTAGAAAAGTTTTCCAGTTTTCCTGAGCCAATAAAAAAAAGAATTTTAATATACACAATTAGTCAAATAAAGGGCGATAAAAAAAATATAAAAAATGAAAGTATTGAAAGGATTTTGAGTTTTTGTTTTCCTGGAGGACAAAGTAAATTTTATAATATTTCAAAGCAAATAAAGGTAGTAAAGGAACAAAAAGAGCTAACTATCTTAAAAATAAATGATTTAAATATAAATAAGTTAAATAAGTTAAATAAGTTAAATAAAAATAAGTTAGAAAAATCAAAAGATAAAATATTAAGTGACTCTCTAAAAAAATCCCTGGTTTTTTGTAGTGAAAAATACAATAAAAAAGATTCTTTTGTTGAGCTTGCAGAAATAAATGAAAATCAATGTGGATTTGAAAAAAAAGAGATTATAATTAGTTTGCCTTATGAAAGTTTGCACCAAAAGAGTTTTATAATAAAATATAAGATAATTTTTAATTGTTTTGAAGGCGGAATAGAAAAAATAAAAAAAGAAGATATTAGCTTAAATGAAGCTTTTTTGGATTTTTATAAAATTCAATTTCCAGTTAAAATGGGGATTTTAAAAAAATTAGAAGGTCAAAGGTTTTATCCTTTAGGGCTTGAAAAACCAAAAAAGCTGCATGATTTTTTTATAGACTTAAAAATACCAAAAAGTAAAAGAAAAAACATTTTAATATTTTATGATAATAGCAAAATTATTTGGGTTGGCAGCTTAAGAATTGATAACAGAGTAAAAGTTGACAAAAACACAAAAAAAATTTTTTATATTAAAATAGTTAAGATTTAATAATTATAGTGCTATTATTAGAAATTGGAATTTATTATTAGAAGTTGAATTATTAAATAAGCGGTATTACTAGGTTATTAGATTATTAGAATATTAGAATATTACGGTTTTAGAACATTAGATTATTATTAGAGAAATAATATTTTAGAAATGATTGATAATTCAAAAATACATATATTAATTGACCAAGAAACATTACAAAAAAAGGTAAAAGAACTGGGTGAAAAGATTACTGAAGACTATAAGGATAAAAAACCTGTATTAATAGCAATACTTAAAGGTTCTTTTATTTT
Source organism: uncultured Actinomycetota bacterium (assembly GCA_964387355.1). Lineage (GTDB taxonomy): Bacteria > Actinomycetota > Humimicrobiia > Humimicrobiales > Humimicrobiaceae > Calidifonticultor. Next base: position 1,187 of record CAYLWJ010000023.1, read on the forward strand.
CGTTGCTGATATATGTAGACATATTAAAATACCAGTAATTTTTGATTTTATGGCAGTATCAAGCTATGGAAATGCAAAAGTAAGTTCTGGCATTGTAAGAATTACCAAAGATTTAGATACAAATATTGAAGGAAAAGACGTTATTATAATAGAAGATATTATTGATTCAGGTAGGACTTTAAATTATTTAATAAAAAATCTTAAAGCCAGAAATCCAAAAAGTATTGAAGTATGTGCTTTGCTTGATAAAGACGTTCCTAGAAAAACTTCAAACTATATAAAATACAAAGGATTTGATATACCAAATAAATATGTTATTGGGTACGGACTTGATATAGGAGAAAGATATAGAAACCTTTCTTATATTGGTTATATAGACGAGCTGTAAAATACAAATTGTAAATATAATTGTAAATATAAGATAAGAATTTAAGATACAAATTGTAAAATCTTTGTAAAGATTCATTTTTCCTAATCTTAATCATTTTGTTATTTTTAAAAAATAATATATAATTTATTATTAATACAAATAATACAAATAATATTAAAAATTATAAATAATTATAAAATAGAAAAAATATGTTACAAAAAAGCACTTAGTTTAACAGCTTTTTGACTGTTAATTATTTGCTAATTATTTATAAGTTATTTGTTATTAAGCTTTGCTTTTAAAAGCTTAAAGATTTTGTTAATATTTGACAGACAAAAATTTTTTTAAAAAAGGAGTGTGTTTATACTTGAAGAGAAGTTTTAAAAATATAGCATTATTAATTTTACTTATAGTTGTAATTTTTTTAATTTTTAGAAATCCGCTTTTTATGGCGCCAACTGTTAAAGAGCTCAGTTTAAATGAGTTTGTCACTAAAGTTGAAAATAAAGAAATCAACACTTCTGAACCTTTAAATATCAAAGGGGAAGACAAAATTATTGAGGGAAAGTTAAACGATGGCACCTCATTTAAAGTATCTTTTCTTGAGAATTATGATATTACAAAACTTTTACTTGATAATTCTGTACCATTTAAGGTTGACAATCAAAAGCAATCTGTATGGCTTCAAATATTAATTGGAGCTTTGCCGTTCTTGCTAATTTTTGGACTTATATTCTTTATGATGAATCAGCTGCAAGGCGGGGGTGGTAAGGTTCTACAGTTTGGTAAAAGCCGTGCACGTATTGCAAATAAAAGCAAAAACAGGGTTACTTTTAAAGATGTGGCGGGTGTTGATGAAGCAATTGAAGAGTTAAGAGAAATCGAAGAATTTCTGGAAAACCCTGCTAAATTTAAAGCAATGGGTGCGAAAATTCCAAAGGGTGTTTTGCTCTATGGTCCTCCTGGCACTGGTAAGACATTGCTTGCAAGGGCAGTTGCAGGTGAAGCAGGGGTTCCGTTTTTTTCTATATCTGGTTCTGAATTTGTTGAAATGTTTGTTGGTGTAGGCGCATCAAGAGTAAGAGATCTTTTTGCTCAGGCTAAAGCAGCACAACCCTCAATAATATTTATGGATGAAATTGATGCTGTTGGAAGACATAGGGGAGCGGGACTTGGTGGAGGCCATGATGAAAGAGAACAAACATTAAACCAATTGCTTGTTGAAATGGATGGATTTGACCAGGACAGCACAGTAATTTTAATAGCTGCAACCAATAGGCCTGACATATTAGACCCGGCTTTACTGCGTCCGGGTAGGTTTGATAGGCAAATAGCTGTTGACAGACCTGATTTGATTGGAAGAGAGAAAATACTTGAAATTCATGCAAGAGGCAAACCTTTAGATAAAGATGTAAATTTAAAAACAATTGCTAAAGAAACTCCTGGTTTTACAGGAGCAGATTTGGCAAACATTTTTAATGAGGCTTCATTGCTTGCTGCAAGGCATAATAAAAAGAAAATAAGCATGTTTGAGATAGAAGATGCAATAGAAAGAGTAATTGCGGGACCTGAAAAGAAAACCAGAGTGATTTCTGAGGAAGAAAAAAGAATAATTGCATTTCATGAGGCAGGTCATGCTATTCTTTCACATATTCTTCCAAATACAGACCCTATTCACAAGATTTCAATAATTTCTAGAGGAAGAGCTCTTGGATATGTAATAACTTTACCTGAAGAAGATAAATATTTAAAAACTAAGAGAGAACTTATTGATAATATTACACAACTGCTTGGCGGTCGTGTAAGCGAAGAGCTAAATTTTGATGATATAACAAGCGGTGCGCAGAATGATTTAGACAGGGCAACTAAGCTTGCAAGAAAGATGGTAACTGAGTTTGGAATGAGCTCAAAACTTGGTCCAGTGACATATAAAATTGATGAAGAAGAAGTATTTTTAGGTAAAGAAATTATTTCAAGGCCTCATTACAGTGAAGAAATTGCATCTGAAATAGATAAAGAAGTGCATGGAATTATTTCTGAATGTTATGAAAGAGCAAAAAAACTAATTGAAGAAAATCGTGATGCACTAAAAACACTTGCAGATAAACTGATTGAAAAAGAAACGCTATCAAGAGAAGAAGTAATGAATCTTTTATTTAATGTGAAAAGCCAGAAAAAACCAAAAGAAGCTGTTTATACAAATGATGAGCAAAATAATAAAAATAATAAAAATAATAAAAACTTAACTGCAAAGAATAGCAGTAATGTTAAGGCTAATGTTAAGGCTAATGTTAAAACAAAGACAAAAGCTTCAAGAAAAAACAGTAAAAAAACTGAGTCTGAGCCCAGTATAACTAAATCTGTGCAGCAGGAAAACTCTAAAAGCTTAAAAGAAAATGAGAATATAAACTAAATATTAAACTGAATATAAATTAAATATAAATTAATCAGTTCTTAGTTCTTTATGGATAGTTCAGTATTTTTTAATTAGTTCTTGCTGAATAATTCAAATATTTTTGATATTTTCCAATTATTATATTTCAAAATTAGGTATTCATTGAACGTCATCGGAAAAATTTCCCAAACATCCGATCTCCTTCCAAGGTCAGCTATCATATTGATTTGAAGTGCTGAAGAACCAGTAGCTACTACTAAAACATCTCTGTGACCCTTTGTTCTGTCAAAAATGTTTTTAAGGAATAAACTCCAATTTTCATCGAAATGTAACCTTCAATTCTTTGGGGTAGGGTTGTTTGCCATTTGGTATAGAATTGTTCAATTTTAATTTTATTCATAAGACTTTATCCATAAGATTATTTTAATATTCAGTTACTATTATAATAGTAACTGATATAGTGTTAGGTATCTATTTTAATAGTAACTAAAAAGTTAATTATTTGAATTTTTTTTAGTAATGCAAATAGTCATTTTTAATTTAAATAAAATCAAGTATTGTCTCTATAATCAATTGGGCATTTTATATTAAAATTTAAATTTAGATAGTATATTAAATTTGAAAAATAAATTAGAATGAATTTTATTGTTGATTAGTTACGAAGAAGTTGTAATAATACGCTATAATAAAAAAACAAAAGATATTTTTAATAATTTAAATAAAAAAACTAAAATAAGTAAGTAAATAAATAAATAAATAAGTAAGTAAGTAAGTAAA
>CAYLWJ010000024.1:0-7067 GCA_964387355.1 uncultured Actinomycetota bacterium
ACAACACCTAATACAAGTTCTTTAGTAAAACTGTCAAATTTTTTACCAAAAACAGCTTCAGTTTTTAATATCTCATTAATATCTTTTTCTAAAAGATCTGACTGATAAAGAAGTATAACTGCCTCTTCTCTTGCTTTACGCCTAGATTTTTTCATATTAGAATCAATAAAAATCATTATAATAAATATTATAATAATATTTTAATTTAAATTATGCAAATATGCAAATAAATTTATAAATATATTACTATTTATACATTTATTTTACTCTTGTTATATATTCCCCTGTTCTGGTATCAATCTTTATTACATCACCTTCATTAATAAATAATGGGACTTGTATCTTTGCGCCTGTTTCTATTTCTGCAGGTTTTAATACGTTACTTACAGTATCACCTTTAACCCCTGGTTCAGTTTTAATTACTTTTGCTTCAATAGCTATAGGAAGCTCAATTGAAATAGGTTTAGATTTATAAAATATTATTGTAACTTCTAAATTTTCAAGTAAAAATTTCTTTTTATCTGAAATATTTTCTTCTGGAATTGCAACTTGTTCAAATGTCTCTGTATCCATGAAATTATAATGGTCATCTTTGTATAAAAACTGCATTTTTTTAGTTTCTAATATTGCCTGTTCTATTTTTTCCCCTGCTCTAAAAGTTTTATCAATAATAGCACCAGTGTAAAGATTTTTAAGTTTAGTTCTTACAAATGCTCCACCTTTTCCTGGTTTAACATGCTGAAAGTATAAAACTTCATAAAGCACGTCTTCGTGGTTTATTGTCATTCCGTTCTTCAAATCATTTGTTGTTATCACAATTCCTCCTTTAATAAGGCAAATCCTTTAATAAGGTAAAATATTAATTCAAAATATCATTTATTAAATACAGTGTTAATTATTAAAGCCATTATTTTATAACTAAAATTGTCTTAGGTAAACTATATAAAATTTGACAACCTTTTTCATTTATAATTACCATATCTTCAATTCTAACTCCGCCAATTCCTTCTATATAAACACCGGGCTCAATTGTAACTACCATGTTCTCTAAAAGTATTTCATTTGAATTTACAGATATAGTTGGCTTTTCATGAACCTCAACTCCAACACCATGTCCTAAACCATGTCCAAAAAAATCACCATATCCAAATTTTTCAATTATTTTTCTAGCAGTTTTGTCTAATTTTGCTGCTGTTATTCCAGCTCTGCACTCATTAATTGCGCTAACTTGAGCTTGTAATACTACTTCATAAATTTTTTTAAGTTTATCAATTTTTAAAGCTATAGTTTTATCTAAATTATTTCCTAAAAAAATTGTTCTAGTAATGTCAGAACAATAGTTGTTATAAATACATCCAACATCAAACAATAACAAACCTTCTGAAATTTTTTTAAGGCTAGGAAAAAAATGAGGAAGTGATGAATTTTCATTGTTTGCAACAATTAAATCAAAAGATTTTCTACTAGAATTATTCTTAATCATTAAATTTTCAATAAAAAAAGCTAGTTCTATTTCAGTAAATTCAAAAAAATTCTTTAAACTAAAATTAAATACTTTCATTAATGCATTTTCCGTAATTTCACAAGCTTTTTTAATATTCGAAATTTCCAAGCTGTCTTTTACTACCCTTTGGTTTTCAACAAAATATTTTAAATTTTTTACTTTCTTTTTTATTTTTTTTAACTGATTTTTAATTTTTAAATATTCATTATAATTTAAGGCAGTGCTTTCTATGCCAAAAATATCATAATTAATAGAAAAAATTAAATCATTAAATATTTTTATCTTATTACTAGTATAAGTTAAAATTTCTATATTTTTTAACTTTACAGTTTTTTTTGCTTCCTGATAGTAAATAAAATGAACTATTAAATATAACTTTTCTGGTGTAAAAACTAAGACATTTCCAGAATTTTTAGCAAAAAAGCCAGTAAGATAAAATATATTTTGATCTTTAAAAAAAATCGCGCAGTTTAAATTTTCCTCATTTAATCTTTTTTCAAGAGTTTTTACTCTATTTTCAAAATATTTGCTTTCTACTTCTGACATTATAACTTAATCTTTTTTTATTATCGTAACTTTTAATTTTAAATTTTATTATCTTAATTTTAATAATTTATTTCCTAATTTATTTTATTTATTTTAATCATTTAATTAAATTTAATTTTGTTTTTAATTTTTTGTAGATTCAATTATATAAAAAAGCGCCATTTTATAAACAATTGTTCCAAGACCACATACAATACCTCTTGCTACAGGAGAAATAACAGATTTTTTTCGCCATTCCTCACGACTAAAAATGTTTGATATATGCACCTCAATTACTGGTATATTAATTGAGGTAATTGCATCCTGAATACTGTAGCTATAGTGAGTAAGCGCTCCAGGATTTAGTATAATGTAATCAATTTTACCAATGCTGTCATGCATCTTATTTATAATTTCTCCTTCAATATTTGATTGAAAATAAAAAATTTCAATATTATGCTTTTTTGCAAATACTTTTAAATCATCTAAAATATCTTCAAATTTATAATTCCCATAAATATTTTCTTGTCTTTTACCTAATAAATTCAAATTAGGTCCGTTAATTATTAACACTTGTTTCATATCAGTATTAATCCTCCTGTTTAAAAATTAAATTAAACTATATATTTTAAAAAATCTATATTGCTAATTACTCCTATATTAATATTTTGAGATATGGTATTATCCTATATTTTGAGATATGGTATTCTTTATTACATCTTCACTAATGTTATAAGCAAAAAATGGCTTATTTATTTTTTTTAATAAAATAAATTTTGTTCTATTAGAATTAAATTTTTTATCAAATTTTAAAGCATCAATTATAGGTTTAATGTCTACACCTTCAAGCCTCTGAGGTATTTTAAACATTTTATAAATATTTAGCACGTATTCTTTAAATTTTTCTAATTTATACCCTAAAAAAATTGAAGCATCTATAGCCATAAGCATTCCTATAGCAACAGCAATACCATGAGTCACTCCCTTAAGTTCAAGGCTTTTTTCTATAGCATGACCAAAAGTATGACCAAAGTTTAAAAAGTTTCTGTAAGATTGATCAAATTCATCTTTTTGAACTACTACTGCCTTTATTTTACAGCTTTTATATATTATATTCTTAAATTTTTCTCTAGATATTAGCTGCAAAATGTCAGAGTTAATCTCTTTTCCTAAATAATATAAATCTTTTAAAATACTGCTATCAAAAACTATTCCATATTTAATTATTTCTGATAGCCCATTTATAATTTCTTTTTCAGGTAAAGTTTTAAGTAAATCTGGGTCAATAAATATTGCATTAGGTTGATAAAAAGAGCCAATAATATTTTTGGCATTTTGAAAATTAACAGCTGTTTTACCACCTATACTGCTGTCAACTTGAGCAATAATAGTTGTTGGAATTTGAATAAAACTAACACCTCTGTGATATGTCGAAGCTGCAAAGCCTGCAATATCACCTATAACACCGCCTCCAAAAGCAACTATTGTATCATTTCTATGCATATCAAAATTTAACATTTCCTTATAAATTATCTTAACATTATCAAGATTTTTTTCTTCTTCACCATCACCTAATAAAAATATTTTAAAACTACCAGAATTTTTAATTAAAAATTCTTTAATTTGATCTTTATATATTGAATATATTGTTTCATTAGTAATTAAAAAAAGCTTTGCATTTGGATTTTTAAAATAGAAAAATAAACTATTGCTTTTATATTCTTCAGAGCTATATAACTTATTAAATAGTTGGTTGTCTATAAAAATTTTATATTTTCTATTGATTGTTTTTACATTAATTATTTTCATGTTTATCAAAAAAATCTAAAAAATAATTATTTAAAAATATAAAATTATAAAGTTATATAAAGTTATATATAGATATATAAAGTTATATAAAGTTATAATTTTTTTATTTTAAATCTTAATTAATATTAACTTTTTTTATTTTAAATAATTTAAATTTCTTAAGATATCATTAACTATATCAGAAGGTATTTTATTATTAGTATCCACAATTAAATCAGCATATTTAACATATAGTTCTTTTCTAGCATTCATTAAATCTTTAATTTTTTTTTCTTTATCTTTTACAAGTAGTAGCGGCCTATCTGTTGCACCTTTTAATCTTTCAATAATACTTTTAGCATTTGCTTTAAGATAAATTACTGTACTATTTTTTTTTATTATTTCCATATTTTTTTCATTTAAAACAACACCTCCACCACAACTAAATACACAATTTTCATTATCATAAACTTTTTCAATTATACTGCTTTCAATATTTCTAAAGTATACCTCACCGTATTTTTCAAATATTTCTGAAATTTTTAAATTTTCAGAAATTTCTATTATTTTATCTAAATCTAAAAAAAGAAAATTTAGTTTTTCGGCTAAAATATTGCCAATTGTGGTTTTTCCTGAACCCATAAACCCTATTAATGATATGTTTTTATTTACAATATTTTTATCTACAATATTTTTATTAACTATTTGCATGCTGTTTATTACACTTAAAAAAATCATTAAATGCTTATTATATTCTAAATTAAATGCTTATTATATCTTTAATTTAAATTCGTTAGCATCTAAAATTTCATGATGACAATAAAAGTTAAGCTTAATTGATATGGCTTATAGATATGGCTTTCTATTGAAAAAACGTTTTGAAGGCTTAAAGCGGGCATGGTTCCTCCTTTAGAAGGAAAGCGAAGCCTTAAAACTTGAGCTAGTTTTTTCTCGCTGGAAAAAAGCTAGCGTGTTTTTGAAATAGAAAGCCATATCTTTTATTTTACTTTTCATCACGAAATTTTAGATGCTTCCTTTAAATTCTTATTATATCTTATATTTAAATACTTATTTAAATGTTTGTTTAAAAACTTATTAAAAATCTTTTTAAATGCTTTTAATATATTTTATATAATTTTTAAAGTTTGTAGTTATTTCTTCTAAATTATCAGCTCCAAATTTTAACTGAAATTCATTTACAAGCTCAATAGAAAGCATGGATTCTGAAATTACAGAAACACTTGGAACAGCACAAACATCAGACCTTTCTTTTAAAGACAGAGTTTCTTTTTTAGTCTTTATATCAACTGTTCTTATGCCAATATTTGTAGTAGGAATAGGTTTTATTACTGCCTTAATTTCAATTAATTCACCATTTGTCATACCGCCTTCTATACCACCAGCATTGTTTGTTTTTCTATAAAATCCTTCTTTTTTAGAATAATATATCTTGTCATGAAATTGTGTCCCTTTTAAATCTCCTGCAATCTCACCTAAACCAAACGAAACTGCCTTAACTGAAGGTATACTCATAATTGATTTTGCAATTTTACCATCTAGACGCAAATCCCATTGAATATATGAACCTAATCCAGCAGGCAATCCAGAAGCAAAAACTTTAACACTGCCTCCTAAAGAGTTACCCTCTTTTATAGTTTTAGTTATTAAATCTAACATCTTTTTTTCTGCATCCTCATCTGGACATCTAAGCAATGAATTTTCTATTTTACTTAAAAATTCAAAATCTTTTTTATTTTTTTCAGGATTAAAATTTCTATGGATTTTGTTTTCTAAGACTTGATAGTTAATTTTTACATTTCCAATTTGCTCAACAAAACTAAAAACATAAATATCAAAATTTTTTAAAAATAATTTTGAAAAAGCACCAATTGCAACTCTTACTGCAGTCTCTCTTGCACTGCTTCTTTCAATAACATCTCTAATATTTGATAACCTATACTTTATTTTACCGCTTAAATCAGAATGTCCTGGTCTAGGATTAGTAATTAAATCAACTTTTTTATTTTCCCAATTTTTAAAGTCTTTATTATAAATTAAAAAAGAAATTGGCGCTCCGGTAGTTATATTATCTCTTAATCCTGACAATATTTTAATTTCATCACTTTCAATAGACATTCTCATACCCCTGCCAAAACCCATTTGCCTTTTTGAAAGTTCACTATTTATAAAATCAATATCAATTTTCACACCTGATGGATATTCTGAAATTATTCCACATAGTGCTTCACCATGTGACTCTCCAGCTGTTAAAAATCTCATATTTAAACCTCTATTTTTATTGTTTTTGTAATATTTTTTTTATATTTTTTTATATTTATTTTTTTATTATATTTTTAATTAAATCCTATATTTAACGCATTATAAAGTTTTTAAATACCACTTTGCAACAATATCTCCAATAAAAAAAGCCATCATTGCACCTGCAGATAAAAAAGGACCAAAAGGAATAAATTGTTTTACTGTTTTTCTTTTTATAATTATTAAAATTATTCCAGCAATAGCTCCTAAAATAAAACCAGCAAATAAGGCAAATATTATATCTTTTACTAAAAAAGCTCCAAGCATTAAAGTCAGTTTAACATCGCCCATTCCCATACCTTTTGGATAAATTAAATGTACAATAAACATAAAAATAAAGCCACTAATACTAAATACAAATGGAAGCCACCAGCTGTTAATATTTATAGCAATATTTATTATCAAACCAACTATTGTAAATGGCAAAATTATTATATTTGGAATAATCATAAATTCTAAATCAATAAAAGAAATAACTAGCAATATACTTGTTAAAATAAGACCAGTAAAAGTTTTTACATTAAAACCAAAAATTAAGTAAATTAAAACATAAATTAAAGCATTTAAAATTTCTATTAAGAAATTTTGAGTAAATATCTTATTATTACAATTATCACATTTATTTTTTTTAAATAAAAATGAAAGTATGGGAAAAGAAAATAATAATGATTGGGGTTTTCGACAATTAAAACAAATTGAATATGGTTTAAAAATATTAATTTTTCTTGGAATTTTGTAAATTAAAACATTTAAAAAACTTCCAATTAAAAGTCCTATAAAAAAAATACAAATTAAAATAATTAAATTGTTGTCTAATTGATTCAAGTTAAAATAATTAAGTTTCATTAACGCTAATACTTATATATTTATATACTTATATATACTTTTAACTTTTATATTTATGTATTTATATTTTATATATATATTATAT
>CAYLWJ010000025.1:0-18524 GCA_964387355.1 uncultured Actinomycetota bacterium
ATTTTCACCTGAAACTACTTCTTCTAAAATTTCATCACTAGTTTCATTTTCAATAAAACCGTCATTATTTATCTCTGGCAAATCTTGAATACCGTCTTCGGCAAAAGCTAAAGCAGGAACAGTGAAAAACACTAAAAGAAATATTGCTAACAATACTAAAAATAGTTTTTTTGTCATATTTACCTCCGTTAAATTTTTTTAAACTTTATTTTTATAATATTCAATATTTAAAAATCCCCCATAAAAAACAAAAAACCGACCAAATACAAACTCTTAAGTCGGTTACGCTACTGGCTCCACTTTCCTTTTAGGCGTCCAATTTAAAGAAAAGCTTCACTGCCCCTCATCATATATTAAATTTTTATAATAAAATTTTAATATATTAAAAAGATAAATGTCAAGTATTTTTTAAAAATATTATAAAATATTTTTTAAAAATATTTTATAAATAATAATTTGTTTAAAATTCTAAGTATTAACTGTTAAAATTAATAATAAAAAAGTAATAAAAAATATAATTATAAAAAATAATTCTCTAACAACATTTATTAATTTTTTAATAGCACACTCATATTTAAATTAAAAATGCATAAAAAAGTAAGTGGAACATTAGTGCACGTAACATCATTGCCCTCAGACTATTATATAGGTGATTTTGGAAAAGAGGCATACAGATTTATTGATTTTTTGCAAAAAAGCTCTCAGTCTTTATGGCAGGTTTTGCCTCTAAATTATGTTTCAATGGCTAAAAAATTTTCTCCATATGCAGCTTCATCTGCTTTTGCAGGAAACATTCTGCTTATAAGTCCTGATATTTTAGCTGAAGATAAAATAATCAGCAAAAATGATTTAAGTAGTATCAGTAATATAAACACTACTAATAATACTACTAATTATAGCAATGATAACAAAGATATAAATAGAAAAGATAACAACTATATTTATGAAAGCTACAGAAGCTACAACATCTATAAGAGCCATAATAACAAAGCTAACAATAATAACAATGATAATAATAACAATAATTATGTTAATAACAATAATTATGTTAATTTTAAGTTAGCATTAAAACTAAAATCAGAAATTTTAAAAATCGCTTATAAAAACATATTTAGCAAAAACTCTTTAATTCAAAGCAGTTTAAAGAAAAAAATAAAAAAAGATTTTGAAAATTTCTGCAATATACATAATTCAAATTGGCTTGATGATTTTTCCTGCTTCATTGTATTTAAAAGATACTTTAAAAATAAATATAAAATAAATAGCTGGTCTAGCTGGCCGCCAGAAATTAGAGACAGAAAAGAGCCTGCTCTTAAAATTTTAAAAGAAAAGCTAAAAAATAAAATAAAAATGGAAAAGTTTTTCCAGTATTTATTTTTTTACCAGTGGAATAAGCTAAAAAAATATGCTAACTTGAAAAATATAAAAATTATTGGTGATGTTCCAATTTATGTAGATTTTGAAAGCTCTGATGTTTGGGCTCACCCTGAAATATTTAAACTAGATTTAAATAAAAAACCGCTATTTGTATCTGGAGTTCCGCCAGATTACTTCAGTAAAACTGGCCAACTTTGGAACAACCCAGTCTATAATTGGGAAAAACTAAAAGAAACAAATTTTAAATGGTGGATTGATAGAATAAAGTTCTGCCTGAATCTCTTTGATATTATAAGAATTGATCATTTCAGAGGTCTTGTTTCTTACTGGGAAGTCCCTTATGGGCAAAAAACTGCAATAAATGGCAAATGGACTGGCGCATATGCCCAAGATTTACTAAACCAACTGATTAATGAACTATCTGGTAAGCTTTTTAAAACAAATAATAGATATGTTAATACATATGATAACTGTTGTGGTAGTGATGATGGCGTTGGTGTTAGCGGTGGTGGTGATAATTTTGACAATGATGTTAGAGGCGAAAGAGGTTGTGAAAGTTGTGATGTTGGTGGTGATAATAATGATGATGGTGATAATAATAACGATAATGATGATGATAATAATAACAACAATAATAACAATGATAATAATATTTATAAAAACGATTATAATGTTAAGTTGAACATTGATTTAAATAATTATATAATTGCAGAAGATTTAGGATTTATAACACAAGATGTAATTGAAGTCATAAAAAAATTTAATCTGCCTGGAATAAGAGTTCTTCAGTTTGGATTTGGAAAAGATTACCCACAAAGCATTCATTTGCCCATAAATTATGAAGAAAACATTGTTGCTTATACAGGAACTCATGACAATAATACTTTAAGAGGCTGGTTTGAAAGAGATGCAAAAATTTTTGAGAAAAAAAACCTAATTTCTTATATCAGTTTATATGACAATTTTTATGCCATTTCAAATGCCAGCTATAGTACCAGTTCAAATGCTAGCGTTAAAGACACTACTAATTATAGTTCTAACAAAAAAAAGGATTTCCTATTTTCATGTTGGCCTTTAATAAAAATTTTAATGAATTCAGCTGCAAATATTGTAATTTTTCCATTACAAGATATTCTTTGTCTTGGTAGCAAGGCAAGAATGAATCGCCCTTCTACTACAAAGTCAAATTGGAAATGGATGCTAACAAAAAAACAATTTGAAATCTTAGAAAAAAAAATATGCCCAGAATTAAAAAAAATTACAATTCAATCAGGCAGAAATTAAATATATAATAATAAATATAATTAATATAATAAATATTTTAATTGCAATGATTTACTGGAGCTTTAATTATGTCCTCATTTGATAAAATACATTCAGGAATTACAGGACTAGATAAAGCAATAGACTTTATTAGGCTTGGTGATAATGTTGTTTGGCAAGTAACAGATATTGAAGAATATTCTTTTTTTGCTGAGCAATTTATGAAGCAGTCAATTAAAGAAAAAAGAAATTTAATCTATGTTAGATTTGCTCAGCACAAAGCTTTATTAAAAAACCAAAGGGGTTTTAAAATAATTAATCTTGACGCTAGTGTTGGATTTGAAAGTTTCACTATAAAAGTACATGAATTAATTAAAAAAGAGGGACAAGAAGCATTTTACATATTTGATAGTATTTCTGAACTTCAATTTGCTTGGTCAGCAGATTTAATGATGGGAAATTTCTTTGTAGTAACATGCCCATATCTTTTTGAACTCAATACTGTTGCATATTTTGGAATAATAAGAGGCAGACACTCCTTTGATACAATTGCAAGAATAAGAGAAACCACACAGGTTTTATTAGATGTCTATTCAGATAATAATGACTTTTATATCCACCCATTAAAAGTATGGAAAAGGTATTCAAATACTATGTTTCTACCTCACAAATTAGAAAAAAACAATATAAATAAATTTACAACCTTAAGTGGCGGATTAGATGTTAGTAAGTTTTATAGCCTTGTTGAAAAAAACTCAAGTACAATATCCGACCAAAATTTAGATAATTGGGACAAATTTTTTTTAGAAGCAAAATTGAATATTTCCAAATCTGAAAAAGATATAAAAAAAATTAAAAAAATAATAAGTGAAATTTCCGAAAGAATTATTGGTAAAGAAAAGAAAATAATAGAACTGATTCAAAAACATTTTGATATTAAAGACTTGCTTGATATTAAGGATAGAATGATAGGATCAGGTAAGATAGGTGGCAAAGCTACAGGCATGCTTCTTGCAAGAAAAATTATTAAAAATTTACATCCAGAGATATATGTCAAACTTGAACCGCATGATTCATTTTATATTGGGTCTGATATTTATTATACATATTTAGTTCAAAATGATTGCTGGAAATTAAAAATTGCACAAAAAACAGAAAAAAATTATTTTTCGTATGCAAAAAAGCTTAAGCAAAAAATTCTGTCAGGAACATTCTCTGAAAAAATTAAAGAACAATTTAGAAGAATACTGGAGTATTATGGGCAGAACCCTATTATAATCCGTTCTAGTAGCTTATTAGAAGACAGCTTTGAAAATTCTTTTGCAGGAAAATACTTATCAGTTTTTTGTGTTAATAATGGAGATATTAATAAAAGACTTGGTGCATTCGAGAATGCAGTTAAACAAGTCTATGCAAGCACAATGGATAAAAATGCACTTGAGTACAGATTACTACGTGGTCTTAGTAAAAGCGATGAGCAAATGGCTTTACTCGTACAGCGTGTATCAGGATTACGCTTTGCGAATATTTTTATGCCTTGTGCAGCAGGTGTAGGCTACTCATATAATTCTTATTGCTGGCATAAAGAAATAAATCCAAAAGATGGAATGATAAGATTAGTAATTGGCCTTGGAACAAGAGCTGTTGAAAGAACAGAAATTGATTATCCTAGATTAATTAGTCTTAGCAATCCTAACTTAATTCCATTTAGTGATTATGAATCAAGAAGCGAATTTTCACAACATTATGTAGATGTTTTAAATCTAAGAAAAAACTCATTTACATCTATAAATTTAAATGAATTATTGAGTGTCCTACCAAAATGGTATAAAAATCTTATGCTTGAGCATGATTACGAAGCTGAAAGAATTTTAAAACAGCGCGGGAAAGACACTGAAGTTTTATTTGTAACTTGTGATGAACTTATAAGGATAAATAATTTTACTTCAACATTAAAAAACATTTTGCATTATATTCAACAAGAATACAATTACCCAGTAGACATTGAATTTACCATTAATTTATCAGAAGATAAGGAATTTTTAATTAACATACTCCAATGTAGACCTCTTCAAGTTGGCGGGGTCGGTGGAAAAGTTGATATTCCTAAAAAACAAGATGAAGAAATATTTTTTGAATTATATGGCAATACAATGGGTGGGTCAATTATTCAGCCTATAGATATTGTTATACAAATTGACCCTGAAAATTATTATAAATTACCTTATAACAGTAAATATTCTATTGCAAGAATAATTGGGGCCATTAATCAATATTTTAAAAATTCTAAAAAAATTATTATGCTTTTAGCACCTGGCAGAATAGGTACAAATTTTCCAGAGCTAGGAATACCAGTTAGCTTTTCTGAAATTAGTAAAATTAAAATTTTATGCGAAGTATCATATAAAAAAGCTGGATATATTCCTGAACTTTCTTATGGTAGTCACTTTTTTCAAGATTTAGTTGAATCTAATATATTTTATGTTGCTATCTTTGAAAATGACAATACAGTAAAATATAAAGCAGATTTTTTCAAAAACTTAAGCAATATATTACCCAGTATTTGTCCTGATTACAGCCAATTTGAAAATGTAATCAATGTTTACGATGTTTCAAATATTAGATTAACTCTCTTTTCAGAT
This sequence comes from uncultured Actinomycetota bacterium, assembly GCA_964387355.1. Lineage (GTDB taxonomy): Bacteria > Actinomycetota > Humimicrobiia > Humimicrobiales > Humimicrobiaceae > Calidifonticultor. The sequence continues at coordinate 5,283 of CAYLWJ010000025.1, forward strand.
ATAATAACTAATAAAACACTTTGCGCCATTTAGCTATATTTAGATTTATATTAAATTAATTTGTAAGAAACATTAAAAAGTAATAAATATTATTTTACAAATGACTTATTTAATATTTATAATATATTTATAGTGGATAATAGCAAAGAAATATAATAAACATATAATAGATTATATTAAATTAGATTTAATTAAATTAAATTAAATTAAATTAGATTAGATTAGATTAAGCTAAACTAAATTAAGTTAAGTTAAAATAAGTTAAATATATTATATATATTAATTTAGTAAAACTTATTTCATTTCATTGATTTCATGAGAATAGAAGTAGTAGCATTTGTATTAGGCGGAGGTGTTGGTAAAAGGCTTTTACCCCTTACCAAAGATAGGGCAAAACCAGCATTACCTTTTGGTGGAAGCTACCGTGTAATAGATTTTGTTTTAAGCAATTTAATTCATTCTAGAATAAGGAAAATTTATGTTTTAACTCAATATGAGCCACGATCACTTGAGCAGCATATACTTGAAGGATGGTCACCTATATTTGGCTCAAGCAGGTATAATATGATTAGGTTGCTTCCAGCAAAAGTTGGAACAGGCAGCGGGTGGTATTTAGGCACTGCTGATGCTATTAACCAAAATAAGCGCTATGCATGGGAATCAATGCCTGACATAGTTAATATATTTGGTGGAGATCATATTTACTTAATGGATATATCTCAGCTTAATGATTTTCACCTTGAGAAAAATGCAGATTTAACTATTTCAGCTATACCAGTTAAAGTTGAACTTGCCGCAAATAAATATGGAGTTTTAGTTGTTGATGATGATTCAAAACTAATTGGTTTTGAAGAAAAACCAGAAAATCCCACCCCAATTCCTAATAACCCTGAATACTGCTTTGCCTCAATGGGAAATTATGCATTTAACCTTCAAGTCTTAATAGAAGAACTTGTAATAGATCAATACAAAAAAACAACTGAAGACAAAAAACTAATTATGCAGGACCCAGAGCATTACTCATCACATGATTTTGGTTACGATATTATACCTGCAATGTTGCGAAGAAAAAGAAAAATTTATGTTTATGATTTTAATTCCAATACAATCATAGGGAGTAATAAAAAAGAAAAAGCTTACTGGAGAGATATAGGTGATTTAGATGAATATTATAAGGCAAATATTGATTTAATCAGCCAAAACCCTTCAATTAACTTATATAACCCAAGATGGGAAATATTTACAAGAGTTGAGTCACTGCAGCCTGCAAAATACATTGGAAGCAGTACTATTGTAAAAGACAGCTTGGTTGCAAATGGCAGCATTATTAAAGAATCCAAAATTATAAACTCAATTATTTTTTATAATGTAGTTATAGATGAAGAAAGTGAAATTACAGATTCTTTAATACTGGGCAACAATATTATAGGGCGCAAGGTTATCATAAAAAAATCTATAATTGATAGAGGCGTTTATATACCAGACAATATTATTATTGGTCTTGATAAGGAATATGACAAACAAAGAGGTTTTACAGTTTCTAAAGAAGGCATAACTATTGTTCCAAGAAAATATAGGTTTTAAAAAATTGCAAATTATTATGGCTTGCTCAGTTTTTATTCTATTTATAATTTGTTTACTTGCTTACTGTTAGATGTCCATTTCTTATTCCTGAATATCCAGTTTTATAAGTTCAACCCCTGCTTCATTTAAAAGCTGTAAAGATAGCTCATCAGGATATTCATAAAAATAATATATTTTTTTAATTCCGCTATTTATTATCATTTTTGCGCACTGTGCACACGGTTGGTTTGTGCAATAAATAACACTATCTCTAATATTAACACCGTGATATGCCGCTTGAATTATAGCATTTTGTTCAGCATGAAGTCCTCGGCAAATCTCATGACGCTGACCAGAAGGAATACCAAGCTCTTCACGAAGGCATTTACCCCTATCAAGACAATTTTCAACACCCATTGGCGCCCCGTTATAACCTGTGGTTAATATTCTTTTATCTTTAACAATAATTGCGCCAACTTTTCTTCTAAGGCAAGTAGACCTTGTTGCAACTTGTTTAGTTATTGAAGCAAAGTACTCATCCCAGCTAGGTCTTTTTTTAGCTTTCTCAATATTTTCAGTATTTTCATTCTTTCCAACTATTTCAATATTTTCTTTATACTTACTTTCTTTATTCTTATTTTTTTCTTTATTTTCTTCAATGTTATTTTTCATATTTTTTATTTAAATTATTTAACTTCAATTATTTAATACTTGCACGTTTGCTAATTGCTAGTTTGGTTATTGGGCTGCTTAAATGTTTAGTTGTTCTATATTTAGATTTACTCCTTGTTTTTCATATCTTCTTTATTTTTTTATTAAAATAAACTAAATCAGCAATTATAAAATTTTATTATAAAGTAAATTATTATAGAATAATTTTATATTGTCGGCAAACATATTACCAACATATTACCAACAGCAACCATATTAATTAATGGATAAATATACTTAATTGAGATATTTAATTAAGCTATTTAATATATCCAATAACAACTACACTTAAAATAAATTTAATAAAATTTAACAAAAATGTGGTAAAATTACTTAGTTATTAATATTATAACAATTTTTTATTATAATTTAATTATAATATAATTCTGTAAGTCTTTATTGAAAATCCATTAAGGCTTGTTCAAATTTATAAGTTTGATTAAAAGAGATCAAAAATAGTATGAAAACTATTGAAAAAGGCAGAAAAATTAGACTTTTATTAATTTTAAGAAAAGGGAGAGGTGATTAAAATGGCAAGAAGAGTATATGTTAGAGAAATTTATTTTTACATCGTGTGTATTATATCAATTATTATTTTTATAATTGGTGTAGTAAATTTGGTTGACAGTATAGTAAATTACATAAAACCAACAACTTACATGACAAAAGCATCAATTCTTCCGTCTTACAGGGAACAATATAAAGACTTAAGCCAGCAAGAAATTGAAAAACTAATCGATGAAGAGATAAAAGCACAGGAAAATATTGAAAAGTCAAATTCTCTAAAAGGTTTAATAAGAGGTGCGCTTTTAATTATAATTTCAATTCCCCTTTTTGCTTCACATTGGAAATTAGCCCAATCAATGTGGCACTTAAGCTTAAAAACCGATAAAAGCGAAGTAGATGAATAAGCCTTTTTAATTAATTTTTTATAATTTTAATTAGCACCCTGCTATTTATTAGCACTTTGTTTTTAATTGACATTTTGCTATTAATTGGTATTTTGCTATTTATTGGCATTTTGCTATTAATTGGTATTTTGTCAATTTGTTATTAATTGTTTGTTGCTAACATTTGCTGTTAATTGACATTTTGCCAATAACATATATTTTACCAGTGCTATAAATTTTACTAAAACTATGCATTTTACTAGAATATTATAAAATTTGTTAGAAGGATAAAAAAATTTTTTTAAATGAGAGTTTTATTACAAAATTTATCAATACCTGATTTAAAAAATGACGAGCTTACTGAAGTTGTTAAGTTCATTGCAAAGAAATTAAAAAAAGGAAGTGTCGCTGTTCTTCCTACAAGTACAATTTATGGATTGAGTTGTGTGTACAATAATAAAGAAGCTATAGATAAAATTTATGATATAAAAAAAAGGCCAAAAAATTTACCTTTTATAGTATTAATATCAAAAATAAGCCAGCTTGACATTTTAATTGAAGAAAAAACAAACCTTGCTGAAAAATTAATTGAAAAATACTGGATTTCAGAAAATCCGCAGCCGCTAACACTGGTTTTCAAAAAGGCAAAGATAAAAAAGAAAAAGCTAAAAAAAGACAAGCTAAAAAAAGACAATCACCAAAAAGATAATTTTGGTAACACGATTGCAGTTAGGTTAGATCCTCTGCCAATAATAAACAAGATAATTAACTTGAGCGGGCCTTTAATTTCAACAAGTGCAACCATTTCAGGAACAAATTTATCCCCAAGAACTATTAATGAAATACCAGAAGAAGTTTTACAAAAAGTTGATTTGGTACTAGACTATGAAAAAAAATTAAGCGGAACTGCATCTACTATTATTGATGTTTCTACAGAAAATCCTATAATACTTAGACAAGGTTCAGTAAAGATACAGGAGCAATAAAGGAGTTTTAAAATATTAAAAATAATATTAAAAAATTCAAGTAAAATAATTTTAATAATTTTATAGTTCAAATATTTTATAGTTCAAATATAGTGATTAATTAAACATGGTGAATAATATTACAATAGATTACTATAGTTCTATAGTTAATAAAATTTAATTTAATAACTTAATTAAGGGAGGATTTTTGAGCAGCTTTTCTAAAAATATCAATAATAAAATTTTAAATCATACTATTTCGCATGTGGTAGATGAAGAAATTCAAGTTATATTAAAAAAGGAACTTGAAAGACAAAAAAGTCAAATTATTTTAATTGCAAGTGAAAATTTTACTTCTCAGGAAGTAATAAAAACAATGGGATCTGTTTTAACAAACAAATATGCCGAAGGATATCCTCAAGACAGATATTACGAAGGATGTAATATAGTTGATGAAGTTGAAGCACTTGCCATTAAAAGATGCAATGAGCTTTTTAACTCCAATTACTGCAATGTTCAGCCTCACAGTGGCGTTCAAGCTAACACTGCAGTTTTTCTTAGTATCTTAAATTGTGGTGATAAAATCTTAAGTATGAATTTAAGAGACGGTGGACACCTTTCACATGGGCACAAGCAAAATCTAACTGGAAAGTATTTTGATATCTCCACATATAGTGTTGATACTGAAACTGAAATGATTGACTATGAAAATGTCAGAAAAATTGCAAAAATCTTTAAACCAAAATTAATTATTGCAGGGGCAAGTTCATATTCAAGAATTATAGATTATACAAAATTTAGAGAAATAGCAGATGAAGTTGGAGCATTTTTAATGGCAGATATTGCACACGTTGCAGGTTTAATTGCTGGGGGTGTGCATCCAACATCTGTAGGAGTAGCTGATTTTACTACTGCTACCACTCATAAAACTTTACGTGGCCCTAGGGGTGGTTTAATAATTGCAGACAAGAAATATTCAGGCTTAATTAACAAGTCTGTATTTCCTGGTACGCAGGGTGGACCCCTAATGCATGTAATTGCAGCTAAAGCTGTGTGTTTTAAAGAAGCACTTGATAGTTCATTTAAAGAATATGCTAAAAAAATTGTTGAAAATTCAAAAGCATTATGCAATTTTATGAAAGAAAAAGGTTACAGGATAGTTTCTGGTGGGACAGATAACCATTTGTTTTTAATAGATTTAACTAATAAAAAAATTACTGGTTACGAAGCTGCTGAGCTTCTTGCTTCAGCAGGAATTATTGTAAATAAAAATGTAATTCCTTATGATCAGCTAAACCCAAACATTACAAGCGGAATTAGAATAGGCACTCCTGCTGTTACAACACAGGGAATGGGGATAAATGAAATGTATCAAATTGGTGAAATGATTGATTATGTAATAATGCACAGAGAAAATAAGTCAGCTTTATCTGAAATAAGTAAAAAAGTTAAAGATTTGGCTTACCAATTTCCTGTTTACACTAATCTATAATTAAAATTCAACTAATCTATAATTAAAATTCAATTAGCTTATAGTTAGACTGCTTATATTCAGATTAATTATTACTAGTTTAATTATTTCTAATATAATTATCGATTTCTAATATAATTATCGTAAGATTAATTACGATAAAATAAATTATATTATATTAAATTATATTATCATTATCTTCAATTTTATTTTTATAAATATTTAAAAACTGTTGCGGTGTTAAAATTTTTAACTTTTTATTTTTTCCCATGTTTTACTTATTCTTATGTCTTACTTCTTCTTGTAACTGTAAAATTTCATCTTCGCTTAAACCGGATTTTTCAAAGCAGATCTTATTTCAGTTAAGACATCAAGTGCAACAGTTTTTTTAGGTTTAGCAACAAAGCAATTATCCTCGATTTTTATTTCTAACTTATCACCATTCTCAAGGCCCAGTTTCTCACAAACCTTCTTGGGCAATGTAATTTGTCTTTTTGGTCTTAATAAGATATCTATAATTTCATTTTCTGACATATTAAATACAACCTCCTACTCAATATATCCTACTTCTTACTTAAAATAGATTATTAAATATCTTAATCTTTGTAAATATAGAATTATGATTATAGCATTATGATTAGATAAATAATAAGTAGGCTAACTACTACTAGAGTATTATTGTCAGATTAATTGCAATTAGGTCAATTAAAATTAGATCAATTACAATTAAAATAATCAATTAATTAAATTAATTATAATTAGTTCTTACTGAAATAATTAATAAAAATTAAGTAATTTAAAAAAATTTAAGCTTAAAAATTTGAAAAATATCAAAAATTTTTGAATTGTTCAGCAATAACTAATTAGATTAATGGTGTTGGCTCATCTTCAGTAATTATTGGTAAATTATCAGCAGGATAAAGGTAAACATAAAATTTACCCATACCCAATTTAATCCCACCAGGCTTAAATTTATTTGAAGTTATATAGTGCTGCTTATGCTGCTTAATATAATTACTTTCAGTTTTGTTTTTCTGAGCATCTATTTTTATTGTTTTTACTAACTTATAATTTCCTCTTTCTTCAATACTGTTCTGTTTTACACTATCAACAACATTATCATTTATGCCAAAAACAGCATTTATTAATTTGTCATCATGAGAATAACTAGATATTAAATCTAGCCCTTTTTTATTCATTACAAAAACAGGGATTTTCACTCCCAGCTGAATTACGGCAGAAGGTCCAACAATTTCTCTTACAAATTTAGAGCCACATGCCCAAATTAAATCTGCATTATCCTTAATTACTTCAGCCTGTTTTTTTGTAATACCACTGTTGCATACAGATAAAACTGTAATTTTTATACGTTGTGTTTTATTTATCTGGTTTATCTGTTCTATCAGTCCTGTTTGTTTTTGAAACAGTTCTTTTTGTTCTTTATAGCCAATATTTTCTATATTATTTATCTTTTCAAGACTTTTTATCTTTTTTAAAATAACAGTTTCATCTCCTCTTAATGTTACTGCAATTTTTTTATATCCTAGTCTTAGCGCTTTTTTTATTCCAAGAAATTGATTTATTTTTGCGTTTTTTGTATCTAAAACAATTCCACCTTCTTTTTCAATCTTATTTATGACTTCTCTTTCAGGACTTGTATAAAATACTCCATTCATATAAGCGCCAATCCCTTGAATTAACGATGGATTATTACTTATAACAGTCCCTGCTCCTTCACAAACAACAACAGCACAATCAATTTCTTTTCTTCTTAATGCATACATTAGTATTTCAGAAGCTCCAAAGGGCACTATTATTTTATCGCTTGTTAATTCTCTATGACATGTAAACATTCCTAAATTTTTTATCTGCCAGTCAAACTTTTCAGCTATTGAATCTTTATCAATTATATTTTTGTCAAAAATCATCTTAAATAAAGGGCAATATTTTATAGAAGGCTCTCCTATTTTTATAATTTTGCCATTTGATATAGCAACAAAAGCTCCTGCTTTTCTAGTTATATGAAGGTCTGTAGGTAAACTGCCAAACTTATCTTTCAATTCTTTTAAAAATTTAGCTAATTTTAAATTTGCCATTTTATTACATTATTTACTATTAAAGCTGCTTAAATATTAAAATGATTCAATTTTATAAAAAATATTTTATTTGTAAATTATTAAAAAAATAAAAAAATAATGTTGACATTAGAACCATTGTTCTTTATATTACTTATATTGTATATGAACAATAGTTCATATATTCTTAGAATTTTAATGTTTATAGTTGCTTATAATAAGAATTTTAATGTAATTAGAATTTTAATGACAACACTTAAATTTTAATATTAATATTAATCTTTAATGTTAATATTATTGGACTTAGTGATTAATGTCACTAAAGTTAATAGTTAATAATTAGTTTATACTGAAGTTTATGCTGAATTATTCAGCAAAAAATAATTAGGTTTTTAATAATTTTTATAATTAGAAAAAAGTGAAAAATGAAAGTTGCAATATCAACCGATGGCGAGTTTGTATCAGCTCATTTTGGAAGATGTCCCAAGTATACAATATTGGACATTGAAAATAACAAGGTTGTCAGTAGAGAAATAATTGAAAATCCTGGACACCACCCAGGATTTCTACCACAATTTTTAAAAGAAAAAGGAGTTAATTGTGTAATTGCAGGCGGAATGGGTCAGAGAGCAAAAGAATTATTTAACGAAGCACAAATAGACACAATCCTTGGGGTTGAGGGAAAAATACAATATGTAATTGATAATATACTAAAAGGCACACTTAAAGGGAAAGAAAGCTTATGTAAACCTGAATCAGGTAAAGGTTATGGCGTTAATAAAAGCGTTTGTGATCACAAATAATCACAAATAATTGTCTATAAACATATTGTTTTGAAAAAGAGAGGAAAATAAAATGAAAATATGTATCACTTCCACAGGAACTTCTTTAGACTCAAATGTTGACCCAAGATTTGGAAGATGTCCATTTTTTATAATTTACGATACCAACACCGATACATTCGAAGCAATTGAAAATACTAGTAGACAAGCAATGGGTGGAGCTGGTATACAGTCAGGACAACTTATTGCATCTAAAAATGTTGAAGCTGTATTATCAGGAAATTTTGGACCAAATGCTTTTAGAGTCTTACAAGCAGCAAATATAAAGATGTTTTCAAATGTTAGCGGAACTGTAAAAGAAGCAATTGAAAAATTTAAAAATGGCCAACTTACCGAGACATCTGCCCCTGATGTTCAATCTCATTATGGTATGGGAAGAATGGGAGGAGCTTAAAAATTGATACTTTCAGTTGCCAGCGGCAAAGGTGGGACTGGCAAGACTACTGTTGCAGTAAGTCTTGCACTTGCAGCCGGGTATTGCCAGTTTATAGACTATGATGTTGAAGCACCAAATGCCCACATTTTTTTAAAGCCTGAGGTTAAAAATATTAAAAAAGTTACAATTAAACAGCCATATTTTTTAACAGAAACAGGCAAAGACTTTTCAAAGTGTGCACAGTTTTGCCACTATAATGCCGTTGCAGTAATTGGCAACCAAGTAATTTTTTATCCTGAGCTTTGTCATGGATGCGGTGGATGTATTCTTGTTGGACCAGAAGGCGCAGTTAGAGAAAAAGAAGTTGAAGTTGGCCAAGTAATGAAAGGCCTGACGCCTCCAGGAATTGATTTTATTAGTGGAAACTTATCTCCTGGCTCAATGAGAACTACTACTGTTCAAAATGAGCTTGAAAAATTGATAAATAAAAATGGAATCGTAATAATAGATAGCCCCCCAGGCAACTCCTGTAGTATGGTTATGTCTGTTAAAAACAGTGATTACTGCATTCTTGTAACAGAGCCTACACCTTATGGTTTAAATGATTTAATTTTGTCAATGGAAGTTCTTGGTAATTTAAAAATACCGTATGGAGTAATTATAAATAGAGACGGAATTGGAGACTCAACATTAGAAGATTACTGCAGAGATAAAAATATAAAAGTGCTCTTAAAGATTCCTGATGAGAGAAATATTGCAAAATCTTACTCAGAAGGAAAAACTCTTATAGATTTTAACAATTATTATATTCAAGCTTTTAAAAAAATTTTAAAAGAAATAGAAAATACAATTAATAACAATTAGTTAAAGTTTAGTTAAAGTTTAGTTAAAATGAAACAACTTACAATTATAAGCGGTAAAGGTGGAACAGGAAAAACAACAATTGCATCTAATTTTATTAAGCTTGCACATGATCATATAGCAGTAGATACAGATGTGGATGCTGCAAATCTCCATATTCTTTTAAAGCCTGAAATTGAAGTTAAAAAGGACTTTATTGGTGGTGCTGTGGCTAAGGTTAACGATGATTGTATTACCTGTGGAAAGTGTCAAGAATTATGCAGATTTGACGCAATTTCAGACTCAACAGTAAAAATAAAAATTGATCCTTTAAAATGTGAAGGTTGCGGTGTTTGCGAATATATCTGCCCAACTGGGGCAATAACTCTTGTAAAAGAAAAACAAGGCCAATTTTACACCTCCAATACTTCTTTTTGTAAATTAATTCATGCAAGGCTTAACCCTGGAGCTGAAAATTCAGGACTTTTAGTTACAACAATTAGAAATATAGCAGAAGACATAGCTTATGCAGAAAATAAAAAATTAATTATTATAGATGGAGCACCAGGAATTGGATGTCCAGTTATAGCTTCATTAAATGGGGTTGATTTTGCACTTATAGTAACCGAACCCACCTTAAGTGGTATAAGTGATTTTAAAAAAATATATGATGTTGCCAAGTTTTTTAATATCAAGATGTTTGCTTGCATTAATAAATTTGACATTAATTTAAGCAATACTGCAGAAATTCAAAAATTTTGCACACAAAACAATATTTCTCTTATAGGAAAAATTTCATATGATGAAAATGTTCCAAAGTTATTATCACAAAAAAAATTCATAATAGACTCTCCTCAAAATCCTGCTGCAAAAGATATCATTAAATTATGGGAAAATTTTGATAAAATAATTTATGAATAATAAAATTTATGAATAATAAAAATAATTGTAATTGGTTATTATAATTATTATAAGTGCTCATTTTGCCATTTTATTAATTAATTAATTAAAAACTATGAAGCCAAGAAAAAAAAGAAATGTGCTTTTTCCACCACATGTGCTGTATTTTAAACCACAGGGAATTCCTATGGTTAATTTAGACATAGTTGTTCTAACTATTGATGAATATGAAGCCATTAGACTTGCAGATTATGAAAATCTAACGCATGAAGAAGCAGCTAAAAAAATGAATATATCACGGCCAACTTTTACTAGACTGCTTGAAAGTGCACACAGCAAAATCAGTGATGCAATAATTAACGGCAAAGCCATTCGAATAGAAGGTGGGGATTTTAACTTTTTAGGAAAAAGGTATCAATGCAGAAATTGTGGTTTTTTGTGGAATGTAGATGAAAAAGAAAAAACAGATCAAAGCTCAAAAACAACTGATTCAAAAATATCAGAGCAAACAAAAAGCTTAGAAAATTTTTCTGCAAATTGTCCTAATTGCTGTCCTAATTGTGGAAGCAAGGATATTGATGATTTAGGCCAAAAACTAACAACACCTATACAGTGCAGACATAGAAAAGGCCATCGATTTGGTCAACAGTACAAAAGCTAGCAAAAAAGCTATTAAGATTAATAAAATTAAATATATCTATTGAGCTATATGTATTATATCTGTAAAAAAGCTATTAAATTTTAATGAATCCCATTGTATTATTTCTTAATTATTTTTATTGTTTACTATCCTTAATTAAAAAATCTAAAGAGGTAAAATTTTTTTATTTAACCTTAATTATATAAATACAACTTACAGGTAAAACAGTTAGATTATTTTAAAAATACAGCATCATTAATAAGGTATCATGAAGCAGTATTTAATAATCACTATTTTAATTATAAAAATTAATTATTTAGCTATCTTAAAGTATATTATCCTATCAAGTAAATTATAATCTTTTTCAATATTTATTTCTGTCTGATGTATTTTAAACTCCCCAGCACTAGTTAACATTTCTTTTAAATCATTTACCACTAATGGGTCAGTTTCGAAAATAAAAATGCAGTCATTTGCTACTAAATTCGCTGAGGCTTTCATGATGCTTTCGTAGACTTCAGTCCCTTTTTTGCCTGCAACTAAAGCCTGAGTAGGCTCAAAATCTTTAACTTCTTGAGGCAACTTTGGAAAATTTTCTTCTTTAATATAAGGAGGATTTGAAACTACTAAATTTATCTTTTTATTGTATTTTTCTAAAAATGAAACATCTTCTAAAGGAATAATATCAGCATTATAAAATTCTAAATTTAAGTTTACATTAGATTTTATTTTTATTCCTTTTTCGCCACTTATTTTTTCACCACTCATTTTATTATTAATTTCAACTTTATTCTTACTTGTATCTATAACTTTGTTTTTGTTATTATCTAAATTATTTAAAAGGTTTTCGTAGTTTTTAACAGCAATATCTAAAGCTTTTTTGCTTTTCTCAGTTGCAGCTATTTTTAAATCTAAAAAAAATTCTAAAATTAAATCATTAAAATCATTAAAATCATTAAAATTTTTAAAATCAGATTTAATTTGTTTTAAGCTCAAACTCCTTAACAACTTAATAATTTGGTTTTGAAAATATTTTTCAATTTCCTGCATTATACTTAAAACAATTGCGCCACTTCCAGTTCCAATCTCTAATATATAAAAAGATCCTAAATCTATATTAAAAGTATTATAGTCAGAATTTAAATTATGCCCTGAATTAAAAATATTTAAAATATGTCTTATGCCTTTAAACTCTTCAAACTCTTTAGACTCTTTAGACTTTTTAGGCTTCTTAACCACTTTAAGCTTTTCAGGTTCTTCAGGTTCTTCGGGTTCTTTATGTGCTTCAGGCTCCTTATTCTCTCTAATTTCTTTAGTCTCTTTAATTTCTTTTAATTTTTTTAAAAAAGTATTTTCAAATATTAATTCCAGTGTTTTATCAACTAGCAACTCTGTTTCAGGTCTTGGAATTAATACATTTTCATCAACATAAAGCTTTAAATTTCTAAAATGTGATTCTTTTAATATATATTGTACAGGCATATGATTTGCCCGTTTAATTACATATTCTTTAAATTTTGATAACTGCCCTTTATTTAAAACAAGATTATAATTTAAATAAAGCTGCATTCGGGTAAAATTAAGAACACTTGCTAAAAGAAGTTCTGCAGATAACTTGGGTTGGTTGATTTTCTTTTTATTAAAATAATTAAATGACCAGTCAAGAATTTTTTTTATTGTCCACACTTTTTTAACTTTACTATAAATAAACTATAAATAGTAATTTATAGTCCTCAAATATAAACTATATTCCTAAACTATAACCCTAATATAAAATTTTAAAATTAAAGCCACAAATTAAAGCATAAATTAAAGCATAAATTAAAGCCAACTGACAAAGATGACTATAACCCGGGCGAACTTGTAACAGTTTTTGGAAGTGGATTTACTCCAAATGATGAACTGACTATAAACTTTCTCAATACAAATGGTGAAATTGAGCATACAAATTCCATTATAGTTGATGATA
>CAYLWJ010000026.1:0-4713 GCA_964387355.1 uncultured Actinomycetota bacterium
ATTTTGTCTTATTAAGCTAATTTATAAAAAATTTTCAAAAGTTCTTATGAAAAATATTTATAAAAATAAATAATATTTATGAAAATTATTTATAAAAATTTAAAATATAAAATCGCCAAAATATTCTAAGAGTGTCAAATAGCATTCTAAATGCATCAATAACTCTTATTCTCCCAAAGGCCCTTGCTGTTTTTAAATGCACTGGAGCTTCACAAACCTTATATCCTTTTTTAATTAAAAATAATAAAAGCTCTAAATCAAAAGTATATTTTTTATTCATAACTTTATTAAGACATTCTTTTAAAGGACCTGCTTTAAATAGCTTTATACCAGTTTGTGTATCTTTAATTGGAAGTCTAAATAAAAATTTTATAATACTAAAGTATGCAAAACTAAAAAACTTTCTTGTTTTAGGATATTCAATAATAGACTTTTTATGAAGTTTTGAACCAATTACAACATCAGCATTGCTTTTTTGCATAATTTCAAAAAATATTGATATATGTGAAGGGTGAAGGTCTAAGTCTGCATCTAAAAACATTATAAACTCGCCTTGAGCAAATTTTGTTCCATATTTTAATGCATAACCTTTACCCTGATTTGGGTAATAGTTTTTTATAATAATTTTTTGCCAAATTGGGGTCTTTAAAGTTAATGACTTTTGAAAAGATTCTTTTTCTGTAATATTTTTTTCTGTAGTATTTCGTAAGTTTGCAGCATCCTTTAGTTTTATTTTTTCTAAACTTTTTATACTGCTGCATTCAAGATTTTCTTGTTCTAAAGATTTTAAATAATTAATATACTCTTGTAAGTTTACTAAGGTTTTGTCAGTACTACCATCATCTACAACAATTATTTCATAATCAGCTCCAAAATTTTCTAAAACTTTAACAGTTTCAGCAACTGTTTTTGTTATAATGTTTTCTTCATTATATGCTGGGATTATTATTGAAAAGTCCATATTTAAAGTTTTTTAAATAAAAACTGTTTTGTTGAATTATATAAAATTTATTTTATTATTTTTGTATTTAATACTTTTTTAAGGGGCCCTTATTAAAAATACAATAAAAATACCACCTTAAATAATGTGGAAGCCATTTTAACATTTTAAAGTTTGATTTTCCATATTCTCTATCTGTCCATGTTGAAGCAATTTCTGTAATTTTATATCCTTTTTTAAAAGCTTTAACAGTAATTTCCATAGCTATCTCAAAGCCACCATTACTTTCAATATTTATTGCATCAATTACTGATTTTCGATAGATTTTAAAATTATTAGTTACATCGCTTGTAGGGATTTTACTCAAAATTCTTAGAGAGCGCCCTGCAAGTCCTGATAAAAACTTCTTAAATTTGGCTCCTCCTATTTGTTTTCCACCTTTTATATATCTTGAACCGCACACAATATCATAGCCATTGTCCATTTTTTCAACCATCTTTCCAACTATTGATAAGTCATCAGAAAGATCTGCCATTAAAACTAAAATATAATCACCTTTTGCAGTATTAAAGCCCTTTTTTATTGCATTTACTACACCTGGACCATAATCATTCTTGACAAGTTTAATGTTTAAATTAGAAAATTTATCCATATTTTGAGTTACAACTGGAATTGTAGTATCACCTTCAAAATCATAAACGATTAAAGTTTCAATATGGCTTGAATTTCCGGGAAGGTTGGTTAAATGATTCTTAATCTCTTCGAATAATTTTATTATATTTTTATCCTCATTATAAACTGGTACAACTACTGATAACATTACATATTTCCTAATTCTATTTGTTTTTTAATCCAAGGTATTATTTCATCTAACACTACATCTAATGGGGTGTCTGCTACAAAACCAAGCAGCTTTTTAGCTTTACTAACATCAGGCACTCTTTTCTGCACATCATATTTATATGGCTGCTCTGAAACATATCTGAAAGGCTTATCTTTATTAATTTTATCCCATATCATTTTTGCAAGTTCTAATACTGTAGTGGATTTATCAGTGGATAGATTAAAATCTTCATTTATTGCTTCTTTTTTTTCTATACAAAGCCTAATGCCTTTTGCAAGGTCAGCCCCATAGGTATAGTGCCTAATTTGATTGCCATTTCCTAATATATGAAGAGGGTCTTGTCCTTTTAATACTTTTTGCACTAAATCTGGAACTACATGACTTAATGCAAGTTTAATATTTCCTGAATAAATATCTTCGTCACAAAGCGCTTTTCCTTCTCCAATACCAACACAGTTAAATGGTCTTATTATAGTATATGGAAGACCATACTGCTCGTAAGCCCCTTTAGCAAAATATTCAGTGGCTAATTTTTGAAAACCATAAGTTGAAAGAGGAGGTGGACTTTTAAATTGCGCACCCTCAGGTGTTGGAAAAATATCTGTACTTTCAAAAACCATAGATGAAGAAAGAACGTTTATCTTTGCAAGCTTTTTATTCTTAAAAGCCCAAATTGCTGCATCAAATGTTGCTGCGGTTATTCTTTCATTTTCAGCAAGCAAGTCATAAGCAAACTTATGAAAATAGGAAATTCCCCCTATCATAGCTGCCAGTGCTACTATTTGGTCGCAGTCAGAAATTAATAATTTTAACAAATCGACATCTTTTGCATCACCTTTTATAAAATGATATTTTGGATGATTATCATAACTTCTTTGAACTTTTCCATATTTGCTGTAATTATCTATACCAATTACTTCATAGCCATTAGCTAAAAGTTCTTCTACTAAATAACCTCCAATAAAACCAGCTGAGCCTGTAACTAGTATTTTCATTTCTTCCCTCTTTTACATATCTCTAAGCTTTATATTACTATTTTGCTTTTAAAATTTTATATATTTTTAATTAGAAAATTTTTAAAAACTCCAATTTTTAAAGAGACCAAAATATCTTTCTAAAATCTTTTATATCTGTAGATTTTATATATCTATATACTATATTTTATTTTATATTTGATATCTGTTAATATTTTTTTATTAATATAAGATTTTAAATTATTCCGCCTTTTTCTAGAAAATTCCAGATATCATATACTTTTTTATTTTTATAATCTAAATTTTTATACTTTTTGTGTGGTGTTGCAATTATTATAATATCGCTATTATTTATCAATTCTTCTTCTGAAACTAAATTATCAAAATTTTTTAAATTCTTTTCTTTTAAATAGTAGTCTGAACAGTAAACTTTTTTTGCTTCAAGCTCCAATAATTTTTTTAATTTAAACGATAAAGACTCTCTTATGTCATCATTATCAGCTTTAAATGTTAACCCAAGAATTCCTACTGAGCTTTCCTTTAAGTTATGTTTTGATTTAATCTTATCAACTATATAATTAGGCAGACCTTCATTTATAAGCATTGCTGCATGTCCAAGAAAAAAATTATTTTTATAAAACGAAGCAAGTTGCATTGTATCTTTAAATAGACAAGGCCCTGCTGCAAAACCAGCTCTAGGAAAATTTTTTGTTCTGGGATAATTATGCGTCATTGCATGATAAATTTTATAAAAATCAACACCATAATCATTTGCAATCATATAAAATTGGTTAGATATTGCAAAGTTTATATATCTCCAAGTGTTAGTAAAAAGCTTTGCAAGCTCTGCCTCTATTGGTTTAAGAACAACAATATCATTTGTTAAGATATTAAACAGCTCTTTTGCCCTTTTTATGCCATTTTCACTAAATGAAGAAATTATTTGAGGTAGCTCTACTAGCTCTTTTACAGAAAAACCTTGTGCAATTCTTTCTGGACAAAATGATACATCAACATCCAAATTATTACCCTTAAACATCTCATAAATTAATTCTGTTGTTCCAGGATAAACTGTACTTCTTAACACAATGAGTTGTCCGCTTTTAAAGTAACTTAAATATTTATTAATTACATTTTTTAATTCATAGACTTTTGGGTTTAAATGCTCATCAACGGGAGTTCCGATAATTATAATTATTATATTACTTTCTTTAATGCATATTGGATCATCAGTTGCTAAAAAACAGTTATTATTTAAAGCTTTTAATAGGTGCTTGTCTAAATCTTCATCAATAAAAGGAATAATCCCATTATTAACCTTATTTATTAATTCTTTATTAATATCAAGCGCACAAACTTTTTTACCCCTGCTTGCAAACATAACTGAAAGCGGTAAGCCTACGTGTCCACAACCGCCAATTACTGTTATCTCAGGAACAAAATTTTTTAATTCCAACATATTTACCTCTAACTTATATAAAAATATTTAAAATAACAAAAGCTTTAATAAAAAAGCAAAAAAATAAAAACTAAGGTTTTTGAGCTATAATAAACATTTGTTTTCCAAAAATTTGCCATAGAAACGGTAAATTTAAATATAATTTTAATAAAAAATCACTTTTAGGTAACTTACTTTTAAATGTATATGGCAAAAACTTAGGAATTGCTAATTTAATATTAAATCCTGCTAATTTTAAAGCTTCGCACATACTTTTATCACTCAATGCTATATTATGATCAAAAAAATCCCAATACTCTTTTGTTAAATACTTAATATTTGGTTGCAATATTAATAAAATACCATTAGTTTTTAAAATTTCTCTTACATTTTGTAATACTCTTAATATCTCTATTTTATCTTTTAAATGCTCAAAAAAATTACTTATAAACACAACATCAAAAGTATTACTTTTAAAAAATTTAGTATTAACAAAATCAAATATATATACTTCTAC
>CAYLWJ010000027.1:0-3855 GCA_964387355.1 uncultured Actinomycetota bacterium
TTATTATTTTTATTTATTATTTGTTTTATATAGTTAATTTTTATGTGATAAATTTTTATTTTTTTATACTTTTTTTAATATTTTTTGTAATATTAAAAACAAATCTTATTTCATCCATTTTAAATAAATATGTAGAAAAAATATATATTCCAGCACTAATTATAATAAGAGCTAAAACTATAATTATTAAATTTACAAGGCTTCTGTAAGCAAACCCTTCTAAAAATCTCCAAGAGAAAAATAAAATAATACCCATAATTGTAGATGAAGCTAAAATTTTTAAATAAGAAATCATTATTCTCTTGCCACCTAAATAACCTATTTTTTTTCTTAAGATTATTATTAAAACTGAAACGTTAAAAACTGCTACCAGCGAAGTTGAAAGTGCAACTCCTGCCACTCCTAAAAATTTTACAAGTAGCCAGTCTAAAAATACATTAGCAATTATTGAAAAAAACGCAACTTTTAAAGGTGTTTTTACATTTTTGAAAGCATAGTAAATTCTGTTTATAATCATAAGCATTCCAAAAAATATAAGCCCTAGGCTATGGAATATTAGTATAAAAGATACTTTAGCAGTGTCTTGTGATGTAAAATTTTTATGCTCAAACAGAAGCTTAATTATTGGATAACTTAATATTACCAACCCAACAATAGCTGGAGTCATTATATAGCCGATTTCTCTAATACCAAGTGAAAAGCTTTCCTTAATTCCTTTTATATCATTATCAGCTGCCTGCCTAGAAATTAAAGGATATAAAACAGTAATTATTGCAACAGAAAAAACACCTAATGGCAAATTTGTTACCCGCCATGATATATCAAGTGCTGTTGTGTTTCCAGCTCCTAAATTTAATGCAAAAAATTTATCAACACTATTATTCAGCTGCACTGCACCTAAACTTAATAATATTGGAAACATTAATGAAAAAATTTCTTTAACACCTTTATGTGTAAATGAAATTTTAAAATTATACCTTAAGTTAGCAACTTTTAATTGAGGAATTTGAATCGCAAGCTGGACAAATGACCCTGCTATGGTTCCAATTGCCATACTAATTATACCAAGTTTTTTACTTAAAAATACCACAAAAATTACTGTAATAATATTTAATGCAAACGGTGCAAAAGAAGGCACAGCAAATAAATTATGTGAATTAAGTATACCAGTAGTCAAGCCTGAGAGGCTTAATAAGATAACACAAAAGGACATTATTCTATTCATTAATATAAATTTTTCAACATCTAACTGGTTATTTGCAACTTTTAACAATATTTGTCCAATTTGAGGTGAAAAAATAAAAAGCGCCAGTGAAATTATTAAAAAAAACAAAACCATGATATTTATAACAGAATTTACAAAAATTTTAATATCTTTTGTCTGTTTTTTCTTTAAGTATGTTGTGTAAACAGGAATAAAAGCAGCAGTTATTAGTGATTCAGCAAATAGAATCTTAAATAAATTTGGTATAAAAAAAGCCCAAGTATACGCATCTGTATCATAACTAATGCCAAAATAGCCTGCCATTACCTGATCTCTTACTAGTCCTGATATCTTTGACAACAATATTGCGATAATTACAATAACAGTTGCGCTAAATATTCTTTTCCTAGAAAATAAAAAATCCTCTTCAATATCTTGCATTTTTATTCCACCATAATTTCACTATGATTTTACCATACCATAATTTCACCATAATTTTACTTTTCAAATACAAATAACTTTGCTTTGTAAATAACTGGTTTTAAATAATTGGCATAATTTTCTAATTATAATTTGCTAATTATAATAAATATTTTTATTTTTTAAAAAAAAATGATAAAATACACGCTCAGCATTTATAATAGCTTTTATAAATAATATAAAATCTACAAAATTTAAAATTAAAAAAAATTAAATTTAAATTAAATTGGAGGATATTTAATGGTAAATATAAAATCTCAGGAAAAAAGAAACAGACAAAACCAAAAAAGAGCTTTAAGAAATAAAAGCTTAAAAAACAAAATTAAAACTTTAGGCAAAAGACTAAAAGCTGCAGTTGAACAAAAAGATATTATAAAAGCTAATGAAGAGTTAAGGCTTTATTTTAGTGCACTTGATAAAGCAGCAAAGGTCGGAACTGTTCATAAAAACTTTACTGCCAATAAGAAGTCAAAAGCTGCAAAATTAATTAATTCTATAAGCTCAACAAGTACACAATAACATCCAATTATGTTATTAATTTTGATTTAATTTTGATTTAATTTTGATTTATGATATCTGCTATCATTTTTAAAACAATATTTTTTTGCTCTGAAATATTTGAAGCTTGTCTTATCAATAAATCATTTTTACTTAAAATCTTAAAAATATTAATTAGACCTTTGATAGTATAGTATTCAGAAAATTTAACATAGTTTGTAACTAACTTATTTAAAATAAAAGGGTAATGTCCAATACTTTTTTGAATATAATTAATTAAGACATCCTTATTTTTTGTAGCTTTATAATATAAAATAGCTTTATACATTCGGTGAAGAAGAGTAATTAAACCTAAAAATCCTTTATGGTATCCTGCCTGCTTTGATTCTTCACTTTTTTCATGGACAGTTTTTTTACTAGACATTTCAAAATAAACTGATTTTAAAGCATTCAGTGCATTTTGCTTATCTTTTTTGCCAATTAAATCCACAAGTTCAAATATTTTCATGTCTATAATTCTAAAAACAAGCTTATCAATAACAGTTTCATTTATTATTTTTTCTTTTTCTGAAATTATATAAAGATATAATTTTTGGTATTCTTTCTTTAAAATAGAAGAATCATAATTTACATTTTCAAGGAGCCTTGATACTGCTTTATTCGTAAATTTAATCCCATCTATCTCTGATTTTTCAATAAGCCACTTTTTTAAATTATCAGTAATTGGTAATTTTAATGTTTGAATTTCTCCTAATCTTAAAATTAATTCTTTTAACTTTTTGTCTTTTAAATCCTTTAGAGAAGTAATTAAAAGAACAGTGTTAAAAAAATCATTGCTGCTTATTTTGGCTTTAAGTAATTTTGATAGTTCTTCAAGAATCTCTACTATCTTTTCAACAAAAAATGCTTGGGCATTTTCAAAATGTTTTATTACAGCAACTTTCTTTTTTGAAAAAAAGGAGGGCATACTATAGTAATTTATAAACTCACTAATATCAAACTCTGTTGATAAGTCAAAAACTTTAAAATCTAAATCTACATTTATAAAATCTTTTAATGACTTCTTTATTGAATCAACCTTGTCATCAAGAATCGAATTGCTTTGGCTAATAAAACAATAACATGGTTTTAATTTTGAAAAATCGCCTTGGCTGCTTACTTCCATTTATTGCATGCCTCTCAAATTTTAGTTTATTTTATTACGTTTCATTATATCTTTTAATATATATATTGTTAATTACTGCAGCAAAAATAAATAATGTAAAATAATAAAAAAATATATAAATCGGCTTAAAATCATTTATTCTTATTACATCAAAGCCAAAACTTTTTTCTAAAAATTCATGAAATTTAGAAATTTTTAATATCAAATCAATAAAGAAATCTAAAGGCTTAATTAAAATTGCGCTAAAATTTATAAAAAAAATCGCAATAATTGAGCAGATTATTAAAATAAAAAGAATTAAATAAAAAACTGGAACTGCAAAAATATTAGCTGGCAAAGAAAGCAAAGGAAATTCATTAAAAACCATTGCAATTATTGGAAATATAATTAAATTTACTGATATAGTAGAAATTAAAGAACTTTTTAAGTAGTTTATAATTTTAATATTTCTACTATTTTTTTTGCTATTATTCTTATTTTTACCTATATTTATATTAATATTATATAT
>CAYLWJ010000028.1:0-2130 GCA_964387355.1 uncultured Actinomycetota bacterium
ATTGAGACTTAAGTTTGATTTTGGATTATATGATTATAAATTTTCTCAGCGAAAGTGAGAATTTGGACCTGTTTAAAAAGGGATTGAGACTTGATTTTCAAGTCAGAGCTATATATATTATATTTATATATATTTGTGAGAATTTGGACCTGTTTAAAAAGGGATTGAGACTCCTGTTAGTGCAGTTGTATTCCAAATCCAAAATTTTGTGTGAGAATTTGGACCTGTTTAAAAAGGGATTGAGACAAAACAGTATTTTGCTTCCACACATCACCTCCTCTGTCAAATGCGAGAATTTGGACCTGTTTAAAAAGGGATTGAGACTAAATAAAATTTCTAAAGATATGATCAATAAAATTTATGATTATAAGGCTGAGGTATAAGATTAAAAAAAATGTGGATAAAAAATAATTAATTATTGCTAATTATATAAATCGAAAAAAATAGAAATCAATAATGTTTTATGTTAGAATATTTTAAAATAATTTATATAACTTATATATAAAAATTTATAACATCAACCAAAAATATAATAAAAAAATACATTATAAGACATATATTGAGCTTATAATTTTTTCTAATAAATTATTAGCTATAAGTAAGCTATAAAGATGTAAGTTAAAATTTAGTTCATTAAAAATATTAATGAATGAATTACTTCAAATAAATTTATTTGGTGATATCTTTTTTTATAAATTTAAAATAACTGCACGTGCTTTAACAGATTTTTGCCTTCCAAAATACATTGGATCAACGCTAAGAGGAGGATTTGGAAAAGTTTTTAAAAAGATATCTTGCCCTATTAAAAAATTTGATTGTAAAGATTGTTTTATTGCAGAAAGCTGCCCATACGCAAATGTATTTTCAAATCCTACAAAAATTAAGGATTTAACATTTTTAAATCAAAACAGTAATACTCCACATCCTTATATTTTAGATTTAGAGTTTAATAAAAATAAATTTAAAAACTACTATAAAGCTGGAGATAATTTAGAATTTTCATTAATAATTGTTGGAGAAGCAAAGAAATATTTACCTTATATTGTTTATTGTTTTATTGAACTAGGGAAGATTGGTATAGGAAAAGATAAAGGGAAATATGAAATTTTATCTATTGAAAATGATGGCCTAAAAATCTATGACATTGGCAGTAAAGAACTAAAACTTGAAAATTTTGAAAAATTTGATTTCGTAAAAGTTTTAAATAATTTAAGCATTAATAATAAAAAATTATACGAGGAATTTTTTTTAGATTTAAAAGAGAATGAATTAAAAAGAATGGGGCTAAATTTAGATAATTATAATTATTTGGCTTTTAATAAAAACAAAGATAAAAAAAATATAAGCCATATAAATCTAAATAGTAATAATAATATAAATAAGTATAATATAAGAAATTCTAATAAAACAGATAATCCAAATAATCCTAAAATACTATTAACAATATCCTTCCTAACACCCACAAGAATAAAATACAATGGAAAATATATAAACTTTATTGATTTTAAAATATTAATTACTAATTTAATTCGAAGATTATTTTTATTAAATATTTTATTTTGCCAGACAGTTGACAAGAATAAGTCGTATAATAATATGAATTCAATAAATTTTTATAGTATTTTTCAGGATTATTTTAAAGAAGCTGAAAATATCAAAGTAGATGATATTAATTTGTTTTGGTATGACTGGGAAAGATACTCAAGCAAACAAAAAACAACAATGAAATTAGGTGGATTTATCGGCAGAGTTTCATTTTGTGGTTATAAAGATGAATTTAAAAAATACATAGTTCCTTTAGTGCTGGGTGAACAGCTTCATATAGGAAAAGGAACAGCTTTTGGGCTAGGAAAATACGAAATAGAAAATGTAAAATTTTAACATATGGAGGGCAAGTGAAAAAAATTGATCAAATTGCAATAAATAATTTAAATAATATTAATTTGTTTTTTATAAAGGAAAAATCAAATGTTTAATAAGAGAAATAATCAAATTGATGAATATAAGTCTATTATATTAGCTGCTCTTTTTCATGATATTGGTAAGTTTTGGGAAAGAACAGAAGAAGCAAAAAATAATCCTAATTATATAGAAGAGTTTAAAAAATTAAAAACATATACCCATTGTTAT
>CAYLWJ010000029.1:0-9551 GCA_964387355.1 uncultured Actinomycetota bacterium
AGCAAGAACTAATTACTTATTTATTTTTATTTAATTTATATAGATAACAGTATAATTAAATATGGCGGATGAAAGGTTATTAAAAAATTTTATGGCATCAAAATCAAATCAAAAAATAAATTCTGATAAAAATTTAAACAATAAGAATTTAAGCAATAAGAATTTAAGTAATAAAAATTTAAGTAATAAAAATTTAAAATCATTTCGCATATTAAGTAAAACTGATGAATTATTTTCCTGTAGCAGGTGTGGAACATGTCTTGCGTTTTGCCCAGTATATAAAAACACTCTTGATGAAAGTTTTGCCCCACGTGGAAAGTTAAGCTTAATTGAGGCAGCAGCAAATAAAAAAATTCCATTAACTGAAAAATTATCAAATAAAATTTACACCTGCACTCTTTGTAATTATTGTACAAAAGAATGCCCAAGTGGATTAAAAATAAATGAGCTTTTTAAAGCTGTAAGAGAAGATTTAGTTGGAGAAAAAACTTATCCAGAGATTCTAAACATTTTAAAACAAAAAATAAAACAGGCTTACAACGTTACTTTTGATTCAAATGAAGGAAGACTTGATTGGCTAAGGCAGGTTCCAAATACAAATGTTGAAGACTATTTAAAAGATACTGCAGAAGTTGTATATTTTACAGGATGTGTTTCATCATTTTCGCCACGTTCTTTTTCTATTCCAAGGGCAATTGTTAATATTTTAAAAGAAGCTAATGTAGATTTTACTTTGCTTGGTGAGGATGAGTGGTGCTGCGGATTTCCGCTTTTAAGTTCTGGAATGACTGAAGAAGTTAAGTTTTTAGCAAAACATAATTTAGAGATGATTGAAAAAAAAGGAGCAAAAATTTTAGTTGCTTCTTGTCCATCATGTTTTCATACATTTAAACATGAATATGAACAAATTATTGGAAAAAAGCTAAACTTTGAGATAATGCATATATCTCAATATTTATTAATGCTGGTAAAAGAGGGAAAAATTAAATTAAATAATTTAAATGTCAGCGTAACTTATCATGACCCATGTGATTTAGGCAGAAATTCTGGAATTTATGATGAGCCAAGACAGCTAATTAAGAGTATTCCAGGTATAAACCTAATAGAGATGTCTTCAAGCATGCAGCAATCAAACTGTTGCGGTGGAGGAGGAAATTTAGAGTCAATAAACCCTTTGCTGTCTGCTAAAATTGCAGAATGCAGGGCAGATGAGATTATTAAAACTGGTGCAGAAATTGCAGTGTCTGCATGCCAGCAGTGTGAAAGGACTTTAAGCACAGCTGTAAAGAAGAAAAAAGCAGCTGCTAATCTTAAAGTTAAAGTTATGGATATTTCAGAATTAATTCTTGAAAGTATAAAAAAAATATCTGTGTAAGGAGGTAGAATGCAAATTAATGATTATAATTTTCCAGATGAACTTTATTATGAGAAAAACCATTTTTGGGCAAAAGTTGAAGATGACGGTATAGTTTTATTTGGTGCTACAGATTTTTTTCAGAAACTTGCTGGTGAGATAGTTTATATAGAACTTCCAATGCAGGGTGCAAAAGTAACACAAGGTCAGTCAATTTCCTCTCTTGAATCAGGTAAGTGGGTTGGAAAGATTTTTGCACCAGTTTCTGGTGAAATAATTGAGGTAAATCAAGAATTAGAAGATTCACCTGAGCTTATAAATAGTTCTCCATACGAGGAAGGTTGGATTGGTAAAATTAAACCTTCTAATTTAGATGAAGAATTAAAAAATCTTATGAAAGTTGGACCAGAATTTGAAAAATTTATTATCGAAGAGTCTGAAAAACATAAAAAGTAAAAATAAAGATAACAATATACAATATAATAAAGATAACTAATAAATATAAATAAATATAGCTAAAGATAACTAAAGATAACGATATATCAGAAAAGAAAACAATTTATAATGTAAAAAATATATTAGAAGTATTATTAAATTAAATATAAAATAAAGTAATAAATAAAGTAGTATAAAGGGATAACTATTATAAATTTAGAAAAAAACAATAAAGAGGATAAAAATTTAATTAAAATAAATATAGAGCCAATTGGCAAAAGAATTGTTTTAAAAAAGCCGGAAAATGCCTTGAAAGCAATTCTTGATGCAGGTATAGGCATAAAGTCAATTTGCGGTGGAAAAGGCACTTGTGGCAAATGCAGAATTTTAATACTTGATAATAAAGCATTGCCTCCAAATACAAGTGAATTAAAAGCTTTAAGCAATGATGAAATAAAAAATGGCGTTCGTCTTGCATGCCAACAAAATTTTTCTGAGAGTTTAAATGTTTATATTCCTGCCTCTTCTCTTACTGAAGAGCAAAAGCTTCAAGTAACTGGTGCTGAAGAAAAGGTTGAAGTTGAACCAATTATAAAAAAATACTTTTTAAAGTTAGACCCTCCGACGCTGTCTGATATGAAATCAGATTATTTTAGGTTAAAAGAAGCGCTTTTTAATAATTATTCTTTAAATGTAAATAAAATAGATAATTTAGTATTAAAAGAAATGCCAAAAATATTGCGCCAGAATAACTGGCAGGTTACAGTATCAGTTAGAAAAAGTTTTGTAGGTCAAACTTTACCTTTAAATCAAACCTCAAGCATAAGCCAAGATGGAACTGTGAGCAAGGATTTAGGTCAAAGCCAAACTACACCTGTGAGCCAGGCTTCACCTCTGAGCCAACCTTCAAGTAAAAGCCAAACTCTAAATGGAGGCCAAACTTCAACCGTTAACCAATCTTTGCCTGTAGACCAAACTTCACATGTGGACAAAACTTCACCTAAAAGTTGGCCTTCACCTGTAAATCAAAACTCAACTTTGAGTATATTAAATGAGCAAAATGGGTTGAATTATTTAAGTGATATAGATGACATTGGTGATATAAATAATTTAAATGAGTTTAAAAATATAAATGAAATAAATGAGATAATATTTATTGAAGGTGGTAATAAAACAAATGATTCATATGGTATTGCAATAGACCTTGGAACAACGAAAATTGCAGTTCTTCTTGTAAACTTAAATACAGGAGAAAACATTGACAAAGCTGGAATAATGAACCCGCAAATCAGCTTTGGTGAAGATGTAATGAGTAGAATAAATTATGCAATGCAAAGCGCTTCAAATTTAGAAAATATACAAAGAGTAGTAATAGACCAAATTAACAAAACCATAGAGGAGCTTTGCCAAAAAAATAATATAAAAAAAGAGGAAGTTTTAGAAATCTCTCTTGTTGGAAACACAGCAATGCATCATTTGTTTTTAGGATTTGATGTAAAGCAATTAGGCTTATCACCATTTGTTGCAGTAACAAGTGAATCTATTGAAATAAAAGCTAGAGAGCTTGGTATTAAAATAGCACCTGGTGGATATGTTTATTTATTGCCTGTTATAGCCGGATTTGTTGGCTCAGATCATGTCGCTATGCTGTTTGCTTCTGGAATATATAAAGAGGCTGGAAATGTTATTGGTATTGATATAGGAACTAATACTGAAATAGTTTTAAAAAGCAGTAATAAAATGGAGAGCGTATCCACAGCGTCAGGCCCTGCATTTGAAGGCGCTCATATTAAATATGGAATGAGAGCTGCGCCTGGAGCAATTGAAAGAGTCGTAATTGATAAAGATACATGTTTGCCAAAAATACAAACAATTAATGACAAAGATCCTATTGGTATTTGCGGCTCTGGAATTTTAGATGCTATTGCTGAAATGCTAAAGGCTAAAATAATAGACAGGCGAGGTAAATTTATAAGTCAGTCAAACTGCATATGTAAAGATGATAAAGGGGAACTTCGTTATTTACTTGACCCAAAGGCTTCTAAAAAAACGTGTGACAGCAGTACTGTATCAATAACACAAAAAGATATTGTTGAAATTCAGCTTGCTAAAAGTGCAATAAGGACAGGAATAAATATTTTGCTTGAAAGCGCAGGAATTGATTTTACACAAATTGATAAAATAATTATTGCTGGTGCATTTGGTTCCTATATAGATCCTAAAAATGTAGTTGATATAGGAATGTTTCCAAAAATTGATTTAAAAAAGATTTTCCAAGTAGGTAATGCAGCTGCAGTTGGTGCTAAAATGGTCTTAGTTTCAAAAAGTTTAAGAGCTAAAGCTGAAGAGATTGCAAAAAAGATAAATTATTTAGAACTAACTGTATTTCCAACTTTTACAGATAATTTTGTAAAAAGCACACTCTTTCCAGAAGAAAGCAATTAAAAATTAATTGTAGCAGAAGACAACTAAAAAGTAAGCATAGAAAAAAGTAAATAAAGGTAATAAAACCAAAAGTAAGTAAATAAGCAGTAAGTCCCACAGAAAGTAACTAACAAGTAAGTCGTGAGGGGTAAAATAATAATTCAGAAGAAAACAAATTAACAATCCCAATATAAAGACAAACTATTAGACAAAAAAGACATAATAAGTTTATATATGTAAATAAATAGATAAATAAATAAGAAATTTTTAAGAACAATATGGTAAAAAGAATAAAAAAATAGAAAGACATTTGTCAGAGAAATGATGGAAATAGCAAAAAGATATGTAACAGAAAAAATAAAAAGATATAAAATTTTTGATGCCTACATAAAAAAGTTAACTGTTAAAACATTTAAATTAACTAAATTAATTAATTTAACAAAATTAGCTATTGAATCAAAATCAATAATGTTATGCCTATTTTACTTAATTTTATTATTTTTTTTAATTCTGGCAGTTATTAATTTTTCAGGCTGTCAATTGAAAGAAAGTACTCTAACTTCAGGCAATTCTAATGAAAAAATTATAAATACTAATATAAACGCTAATAATACTAATAATAAGGGAGCAAATAATAAGGGAGCAGAGGCTCAAAACGGTCAAGATGAAATTACGTCCACTCAGCAAACTGTAGAGTCAAATTTGCTAATTGTTGGCAGTGACACAACATATCCGCCATTCTCATATATAGAAAAAAGTGAAATTGTTGGTTTTGATATTGACATAATTAAAGAAATTGCAGCTAGATTAGAAAAAGATATAAAAATTATCTCTACTGAATGGGATCCAGAGTTTAAGGAAATAAAAGAAGATAAAATCGATGCATTTATTTCAGCAGTAATATATGACGAAACAAAAGAAAATATAATTGATTTTTCTAAGCCTTATTATAAGGTAAAATTCTTGCTTTTGACCTTAATTGGCTCGCAAGCTAATACTAATACTAATACTAGTCAAAAGGTTGATAAAGCTGCTATTAATTTAAAAGGTAAAAATATAGGATGCCTTGATTCAAGCAAAGGTTTTATTAAAGAAGATTACCTTTTAAATTATAAAATTAGTTATTATAGTGATATTAATAAAATGCTGAATGCTTTAAAAGCCAAAGAAATTGATGGGATTATATTAAGTCTCCCTTTGGCTATTAATTTACTAAAAGAAAATAGTGGTATATACCAAGTAATAGAAGAAATAACCTCAGAAAAACAATATGCTATCGTATTGCAAAATAATTCTTTGCTTAAAGAAAAAATTAATGGCGCAATTGACAAAATATTTGAAGATGGAACTTATGAAGAGATCTATAGTAGGTGGTTTACTTATTAATAAATATTTATTATTACTTAAGGTATTTTTTAGTATTTTTTATTCTCTTTTATTATAAAATAATAATTTTTAATATTATAATTGTATAATAATTTTATAAGATTTTATAAAATTTATTTCCGGACATATTGCTTTTTTATTAAATTTTGTTATTATCTTTCTTGGGGTAAGCTAATATAGGCGTCCAGCTACCTGAAACCTTACCCCATATTTTATTCTCATGCTTATATTTTGCCCCAATTCTTAATCTTATAATTTGTTTCAATTCTTATATTGATTATACTTTGCTCGCATGCTTATATTAATAGTTACAAATCTTGCAGTTCGGCATAAACAATTAATCTTTTTGTTGCATAAAATTTAGGGGTACATGTGGTTAGTGCAAGTGTTGGTTTTTCAGTCTGATTTAAAACTGAAACATCAATAGGGTCAACTATTTTAATGTCTGTAACTAGGTAAATGAATTCTTCATTTCCTGCAGTTTCTAAAATAATTTTATCACCCTTTTTTAGCTCATCTACACGATTGAAAGGAGCGCCGTAAGTAGTTCTATGTCCTGCAATTACACATCTTCCTGGTTCACCTGGAAGCGCTGTTCCAATATAGTGGCCTGGACCTTTTTTAAGTGTCGCTGTATCAGTGCCTTCGTTTACCACCCATTCTGAGTCAATAGCAGGAATAGTGATTTTAAATGGAATTTTTTTTGTTGGATCAACAACCAATGATTCCTTTTGAATTACTGAAAATTCTTTTGTAGAGGTAGAATCAGATGGTAATGTTGAAATATTTTCAAGCTGTTTATCCCAAGAACTAAGAATTTCAGCTTCCTGTCTTTTCATTATAAGGTTTGTATAAAACGGATATGCTATAATGCATATACCTATAAAAATTAATAAAATTCCTAATATTCTAAAAAATTTATTCTTTTTTATACTCATAGCAAAAAATAATATCATAAATAGACTTTATAATAAATATACATTTTATTTATATTATTTGTATTATTAATTGTTTATTAATAACTTAATAAAATTTAAATATTATCTAAAAAAAATTTAAAAAAAACTTGAAATTTATAAATTTAAAGTATTAACATTTAATTATAAAAATTTAATATATGTTTAGAGGCTTTGAAGTTTTTCTTGATTATGGACGCTAAAAGGAAAGCGGAGCCAGTGGCGTAACCGACTAAAAGTTTTATTTGGTCGGTTTTTTTGTTTTTATAGGTCATTTATAATTATTGTGTAATAAATTATTGTTTGTGATATCTAAAAGATGTGTTTAATTTGAATGGTAAAATATAAAAATTTTAAAAAATTTCTAAAAAAGTAAGGATTATAAGATTATTTGACAATAAAACATTAAATAAGTATTATTAATTTATAAAAAAAGTTTTATAAATTAAAAATAAATAAAATTTTAGAAGCTTTGATATTTCTCTTTATTTGGCCGCTTTAGAGAAATGGAGCTAACAGCGAAACCGACTAAAAATAGTCGGTTTTTTTATTTAATACTAAATATTTATAGTTTTATTTTAGAAAATACAAAAATTATTTTATAAGAGAGGGAAAAAATGAAAAAAATTAGTGCAAAAAAGGTATTGATAGCAAAAATTATTGCATTTGTAGTGACTTTAGTTTTAATTACTTGGTTATTACCTATAAATGTAATTTTAGCTAATGGGGAAGGAAGTAATCCTCCGGGCTCAGGTGAGACTATAACACAGACTGAAGAGACGGGCGAAACAGTTGATAATACAGAATCTACAGAACCACCGGAAATTACAGAACCAACAGAAAATATTGGGGCAACTGGTGATGGAGAATTACCTCAAGAACAAAAAGATTTGACCCCACCGATAATTACTCTTATTGGTGAAAGCAAGGTTGTAATTGAAGTTGGTTCTGAATATATTGATGAAGGTGCCACTGCACAAGACGATGTTGATGGAGATATAAGTGGTAAAATTGAAGTTAACAGCAATGTAGATACATCTTCAGTAGGAACATATAAAGTTATCTATAATGTAAGTGATTCATCTGGGAATTCAGCAGATGAGGTTACTAGGACAGTAGAAGTGATTAATAAAAGTATAGTTTTTAATCCAAAGATTTTTACTGATAAAGAAGATTATCACCCAGGAGAAGAAGTGGTTCTTACTGGTACAGGTTTTGTTCCTGGTGAACCATTGCAAATTATTTTTTATGCGATAACCCCAGAATTTCCTGATGGTGAAATTGAGCATTTTAAGGTAATTAATAATGTTGGTGAAGATGGAACATTTGAATACAGGTATAATATTTTAGGTGCTGACAGATATAGGGTTGAAGCAAGGTCAGTTGTAAAGAATGAAAATGGTGATACAGAATTTGTTGAAGCTGAAGCAGTGGAAATTGAAGTTGAAGACGTTTTGGGAAATATCGTTCTTGGCAATCTTCTGGCATGGACTGAATTTACAGATTCAGGCTACCCAAATCAATGTAAAGGTCCAAAAGTTACTCCAATTGTAAATCATACCTATCCTTCATATGCAAATACTGACCCAAAACCCGAAGATTTAGAAAAACCTGATGGTTGTAATTTAATTTATTTTAAAATAGATAAAGATCAAGAACAAATTAGTGATGGTGAAGTTTTTAATAATGGTTCTTTTACAGTTAAAATATATAAAACAAGCATAGGTGAAGGTGAAGATAAAAAGTGGTATTTTTATTTTGAATCAAATTATCCAGTTTACTATGTATATGCTAAAGGAGGTAATCAAGGAGGTAATTTATATAAATATTACCCAACATTTAATAATGGCGTATATTCAGATTGTGGTTTAAGTCAACCAGGAGGAAATTGGAGCCATATAAGTTTTTATTATTGCCAACCAATTTTTGGTTCAATAATAATTAACAAGAAACTTACAGGTAATATTCCATCATCAGGTACATTTACGTTCAATATATATACAGCTTCTACTGGCGGAAGTCCGATTAATGAAACACCTATTGCTATTAACATTACAAATGGTAGTTCAGGTTCAATTCAGATTAACACTCTAAATCCAGGAGTGACTTATTATATTGAAGAAGTAAGTGGTCCAGGAACTGATGTTACCAATTATCCTAACGGAAGTAGCAGACTTCCTGTTACTGCTTTAACACCTGGTACTGGTGTGACGTTAAACTCAGCAGACTTTACAAATGATATGCCCTTTGGTTCAATAACTATCCATAAAACTGATTCAACGTCTAATGTGGAAATAGATATAGTTGGAGCAGTTTATAGGCTGTTCTATTCAGCTAATCTTGGTGAACCAGTTTTAGATAATAGTAAAAATCCAATTACTGCAACAACTGACAGTAAAGGAAAAGCAAAATTTACTGACCTTCTATTCGGAACGTATTATGTAAAGGAAATTTCAGCGCCTGTAGGTTATCTTGTTGATCCAATTTTCCATCAAGTAACTATTCCTGATCCAACAAATGGAAATGTTGATATTGCAATGGAACTGACAAATGACCCAGTTGATATTTACTTCAATAAGGTGTTTACAGGTCTAACAGGAACACTTTCACCAGCTGCAGTATTTAATATCTATGCTGCTGCTGACACAGGTTTTACAACTCCATTAAAACCTGCAGTTATTTTAACTACAGCTGGTATGGTTAGATTCAGTATTATACCTCCCGGTTCTTATGTGATTGTTGAAACCACAACACCTTCAGGTTATGTTACAATGCCTAATATTTCTGTAACTGTAGGTGATGATGGAACTGTTAATTATACATCTCCAGCTGCTTTAAGTAATGGTGGTACTGTTACTAATTCTCCACCACCACCTCCGCCACCTCCATCTCCACCACCTCCTACTACACCTCCAACAATAACTGTGGCAGGTATAACAACTGGTGGCGGAATTATTGAAGTTGCAGGACTGGCATTTACTGGAGTTGATATAAGA
>CAYLWJ010000030.1:0-13493 GCA_964387355.1 uncultured Actinomycetota bacterium
CTACTAATTCTTTTACTCTTTCATCAACTCCTTCATATCTTCCACATATAAGTATTAAATTGTTTTCTTTTGATAAATCTTTTAACATCTTTTGGTTTAATTTTTTACCTGAAGGAGATAATAAAATCACTTTTTGTGAATTTATCCCCATTTCTTTATTTTTTTCTTTTATATAACTAACTGCAGAATCTATAGGCTGGACACAAAACACCATTCCTGGCCCACCACCATATGGTCTATCATCAACTTTTTTACGCTTATCAATAGTAAAACTTCTTAAATCATAAATATTAATTTTACAAATTTCTTTTGCAATAGCTTCCTTAATAACCCCAAAATCAAACAAGTTATTAAAAAATTTTGGGAAAATTGTTATAACGTCAATTATTAACATTGAAATTTTTTATAATTTAAAATAATAAAAAAATTAATAATAAAAAAAATTAATAACAATAAAATTGCTCTTTTTAAAATTTAAAATAAAAATATTCTGTAAATTAAAAATATTCTGGAATTTTTTTTAAATAAATTTTTTTCTTATCTATTTCAATATTTTCAATATAGTCCTCAATCATTGGAATATATTCTATGCTTTTATCTGGTTTTTTTAAAATTAAGTTATCATTAGATGGGATGTTTTCAACATCAACTACTTTGCCGTATAATATCCCTTCAGGTGTATAAACATTGCAATTTATCAGTTCATCAATCCAGTAAACATTTTTTTTAAGTTTAGGTTGGTTTGAAATCTTTCGATATAGCACAAGCCCCCTTAACTTTTCAGCATCACTTCTTGTATCTATATTATAAAATTTAAAAATTGTTCTACTTTTATTGTTTTTAAAGTAAATTTCTTTTTTATCTTGCAGAACTAATACTTTTTCTACTACTTTTTCAACTTTTTCATCAAATTTCTCATCAGAATTATCAATAAAAAAGCTTTCATCCTTTTTAAATATATTGGGGTAATCGGTAAACAAATTGATAAAAACATACCCTTTTATACCATACGGTTTACCAATTACCCCAACTACTCTACCAAAATCTGGCTTTGACATAATAATATGTCTAAATATTTATTAAATATTTTATTATTGAATTTTTAAAGTAAAAATTAAAATTACAGTCTTTTAATAGCCTTATTATTAAACAAGCAATCAATCAATTATTTTTACTATTGAAGACTTACCTCTTTTTGCAGATGCAGCCCTCATTACTACTCTTAAAGCATTAGCTGTTCTACCTTTTTTACCAATTACTTTACCAAGATCGTTTTCTGATACATGCAGTTTAAAAATCACTGTTTTATCGCCTTCTTGTTCCTCAGTAATTTTTACTTCTTCTGGATTATCTACCAGTTCTTTTACCATATACTCTAGCAGTTCTTTCACTATTTACCTCCGTTTTTTTGTAATGACTACTGTTTTAAATTAACGATTTGAAAAATCTTCTTAACAGTATTGCTAGGTTGTGCACCTTTTTTTAACCATTCCAGAGCTTTTTGTTTATCTAGTGTAATTGTAGAAGGCTCTGTCTTTGGATCATAAGTTCCTATTTTTTCAATAAATCTCCCATCCCTAGGGGCTCTACTATCAGCAACCACAATTCTATAATAAGGCTGCTTTTTTGAACCAAACCTTGTAAGTCTTATTTTTACACTCAACTAAAAAACCTCCTGATACAGTATAATAACTTATTTTTGTAATAAAGACTAATTTTATTTAAAGTAACAATAAAAATATCTAAATTAATTTAATTAAAATAATTTAATAAAAGTAAAATTCTAATAAAAATTTCTAAATTTTACTACTATTTTATTAAAATAAATTATATATTTTTATTAGAAACTTGCAAAATTTTTTTAATTTACTCTTTTAAGAAAAATTAAAAGGTAAATTAAATCCTTTAGTTAACTTATTAATATTTTTTAAATTTTGCTGCATCATAGCAAATTGTTTTAAAAGCCTGTTTACATCACTTACTGTTGTACCACTTCCAGCAGCTATCCTTTTTTTTCTACTTCCATTTATAATAAAAGGCTTTATTTTTTCTTCCATAGTCATAGAATTTATAATTGCTTCAATTTTTTTAATCTGTTCATTGCCAATATTAATATCAGCAAAAATTTTGCTTTTATTTTTTATAGGTAGCATTGAAAGAATCTTATCTAAGGACCCCATTTTTTTTATGTTTTTAATTTGCTCTAAAAAATCAATAAAATTTAACTCATTTTTTAAAATTTTTTGTTCAAACTCTTTAGCCTTTTTTTCATCAATAATTTTTTCTGTCTTTTCAATTAAAGTTAAAATATCACCCATTCCTAAAATTCGAGAGGCAATTCTGTCTGGATAAAATATTTCAAAGTCATCAATTTTTTCTCCAGTTGAAATAAATTTAATAGGCTTTTTTATTTCATGGTTAATTGAGAGTGCTGCACCTCCACGTGTGTCACTATCAAGTTTTGTTAGTATTATTCCATCAAAAGACATTTCTTCATTAAATTGTTTTGCAACATTTACAGACTCCTGACCAATCATTGCGTCTAGAACAAGTAAAATTTGATGTGGTAATACTTGGTTTCTAATGTTTTTAATTTCTTCCATCATTGTTAAATCAATTTGCAGTCTTCCAGCTGTATCAATTATAATAACATCACTGCCAGTTTGTTTTAAGTGCTGTATCCCCTCTTTCACGATATTAATAGTATTTGTATCTTCTTTCGAATAGAAATTAATCCCTGCCTGTTTTGCAAGATCTGCAAGCTGTATAGACGCAGCTGGTCTATATATATCAGCTGCAATGACAGAAACATTTCTGTTATATTTATTTTTAATATAGTTTGCTAATTTTACAGTTGCAGTTGTTTTTCCTGTTCCTTGTAAACCAATTATCATAAATATTGTTGGTGGTTTTGATGAAAAGTTAATTTCTGAACTACTTCTACCCAATAAATTTATAATTTCCTCGTTTACTATTTTTATAACCTGTTGTGAAGGCGTTAAACTTTCAAGAATATTTTGACCAATAGCTTTTTGTTTTATGTTTTCTAAAAATTCCTTGACTACCTTAAAATTTACATCTGCTTCAAGCAATGCAAGTCTTATTTCCCTTAATGCATTGTCAAGGTCTAAAGGACTTAATTTTCCTTTATTTTTTATTTTATAAAAAAGATCCTCAAATTTTGAAGTTAAGTTTTCAAACATTGCCCACCTAATAAATTTAATTATAATTTAAATTTTAAAATAAAATTATTTAATTTCTTAAATTAAAAATAAATTAAATAATACATTAGCTAATTAACCTTTCTGAAAATTTTTCAGGTTTAAAAATTTCTATATTATCTAATTGTTCGCCATATGTAATAAACTTTATTGGTATGCCAAATTCATATTTTAAAGTAATTATAACACCGCCTTTAGCAGTTCCATCAGTTTTACTAAGAATTAAACCAGTAAGTCCTAGAGCTTCATTAAAAATTTTAACCTGATTTTTTGCATTTTGACCAGTTGTAGAATCAATAACCATTAAAATTTCATCTGGGTCTTTATTCTGTTTTTTAAAGATTACTTTTTTTATTTTTTTCAATTCTTCCATTAAGTTATAATCTGTATGCATTCTGCCTGCTGTATCGATTAAAATAAGTTCAATTTTTTTTGCTAGCGCCTTTTCAATACTATCATAAACAACAGCGCCAGGATCAGAATATCTCTGGTGATGAACAATTGGCAAGTTTAATGTTTTAGCATAGTGATCTAACTGTTCAAATGCTGCTGCTCTAAAAGTATCAGCTGCAGTTAATAATACTGATTTATTTAATTTTTTAAAATAATTTGCAAGTTTTGCAATAGTTGAGGTTTTACCAACCCCATTTACCCCTACCATCATCCATATTTTTGGAATGTCTGAAAAATAAGATTGTCCATAAGGCTCTTTAATTAATTCACTATTTGTATTTTCACTGTTTATATTATTTATATTTAATAGCTTTATATTTGACTGCTTATCTTTTGATAAATCACTTGATAAAATCTTACTTATTTCACTCTTTATAAGGTTTTTAATCGATACTAAGTCGTTTATATTTTCTTTTAACGCAGTATCTTTAATTTTATTAATAATAAATTCAGTAGTATCCACACTTACATCATTTAAAATGAGCTGCTCTTCGATTTCATACCAGAATTCTTTATTTGTTTTTTTAAACTTATTCCAAATGTAGTTAATATTTTTAATTAACCCCTGCATTTATTTTTTGTACCCTTTCCGAAACTATTTTAGATATTCCGCTAGACTGCATAGTAACACCAAATATTGAATCAGCTATTTCCATAGTCTTTTTTTGATGTGTAATAATTATAATTTGTCTACCTAGTGCAAAATTTTTTAATAAATTAACAAACCTGTTTAAATTCATATCATCTAAAGATGCATCAATTTCATCAAAAACATAAAATGGTGAATAATTAACAGCAAATACTGAAAAAAGAAAAGCAATTGACACTAATGCTTTTTCACCTCCAGATAATAGATTAATTGGAACAATTTTACTATTACCAATATCTACTTTTAGTTCTACTGCAAAATCTTTTTCCCCATCTTGCAGAATATTCTGCAGTACAAGTTCTCCTTGACCTAATGGAAATAGTAATTTAAAGTAAGTTTTAAAATATGTATTGATTTGATCAAACTTTTGAATAAATAACTGCTCAACTTTTTCACTTATTTCTTTAATTAAGATTTCTAATTTCTTCTTACTTTCAATTAAATCTTTTTGCTGTTCCTCCAAGAATTTATATCTTTTATTTAATATTTGATAATCAGACGTTGCATTAGGATTAATTGTCCCAAAATTTTTTAATTCATTTTTTAATTTCTTAACTATTTTAATTGATTTGTCTCTATCTTCAGATGCTTTATAGTTTTTTACTATAAAATCAATAGAAAGGTTATATGTCTCTAAAATGTTGTTTGTTAAATCTTTTACTTTTTCTTTAATTTGTTCTTTCTGTAAATCTATTTTATACATTTCATTTTCAGCTAAATGTTTTTGTGATTTCAGATCATTAATGTTTCTTAAAAATTGATTTGTTATAGAATTATAGTTGTTTATTTGCTTCAAAACTTCATCAAATTCTGAATACATTTTACTATTTAAATTTTCAATTGTTTTATCAAACCTTAAAATTATATTTAATAATTTTTCAAGCTGTATTATTTTTTTTGAACAATATTTTTGTAAATTTTTTAAATTTTCAGTCTTTTCTATTATTTCTTCTCTTAAGCTGTTTATTTGGTTTTTTATATAAGAATCTTTACTTATATTCGCATTTTTATTATTTTCGTAATCATCTATTGCATTCTGAAATCTATCATTCTCTTTATAATCTTGTTTAATTTTATTTAAACTTGAGTTAAATAAAACTTGTAACGAGTCAATTTTCTTTAAAATAAAATTAAAATCATTATTTATTTCAACTAATGATTGTTCTTCTTTTATAAAGGTCCTAATTTTATTATAAAATTTATTTAAATTGCTTTTTATATCATATATTTCTTCGTTTACTTTTTTACCAAATTCCTCATTTATTTTTTGGTTTTCTATGGTATAAAACTCGTTAGAATTTTTGATATTTAAATTAAAATTTTGGTTTTTAAAATTTGATATCTGATTTATAGAGTTTTCTAAACTTAAATATTGAGAGTTTAAAATGTTTTTTAGTGTATAAAAAGTATTTTTCTTATTATTTATAAGCTGCTTGTTACTTTCAAATTTATTTTTAATATTATTAAAATTTTCTATCCTATTTTTAAAATTTTCAAATTCCTGCTTTGTCTCTGCAAATTTTTTCTCGTACTGATCTCTTTCATTTTCAATATCTAAAATTTTTTTATTTATTTTTTCAAGTTCAATTTTAAGTTGTGAATATCTTTTATTTTCTTCACCCCATTTTAAATTCAATTCATTTATATCTAAAATAAACAAAGATAACTCTTCATTTTTTAACTGATTTAAAGTTTCAAAATATTTTTGGGCTTTTTTAGATTCAATTTCAAGAGGATCCATAGTTCTTTTTATTTCATGCATTAAGTCTTTTATTCTGTCAATATCGCTATTTATTTTTAACAGCTTAATTTTAGATTTTGCTCTTCTCTGTTTATATTTTGATATTCCTATTATCTCATCAATTATCATTTTTCTTTCAATAGGTTTTAGCAAAGCTATTTCATCAATTTGACCTTGATTTATAATTGTATAAAGACCTTTGCCTACTCCTCTGTCGGATGTCATCTCTAAAATATCTGTAAGCCTTGCAGGTGCTGAATTGATAAAGTACTCACTTCCTCCTTTTTGAAAAACTCTTCTTGTTATTTTTACTTCATTGAATTCTAATGGTAAAAATTTATCTTTATTTTCAAAAACAAGAGATACTTCTGCTATTCCATATTCTTCATTTCTACTTTTAAAAATAACATCTTCCATTGAGTTACCTCTCAGTGTTTTTGCACTTTGTTCACCTAAAACCCAAGATATGGCATCAGCAATATTACTTTTACCACTACCATTTGGACCAACTATTACAGTAATTCCAGGCTCAAATTCAAGGTAACTTTTTTTTCCAAATGACTTAAAACCTCTTAGAGAAATACTTTTAAGGTACAATTTAAAACAACTCCAAATTTAATAATAGTCTTTAAAATTGATTTAATAAAAAAGATTAAAGATTAAAGTTGATATGATTTATAAAATTAAATTATACATTTCTTTAAGGGCATTTTTTGCTGCTTCTTGCTCAGATTCTTTTTTATTTTTTCCAATTCCTCTACCGATTATTTTATTGTCTATTTTTGCCACTGAATAAAAAACTTTATTGTGATCTGGACCTTCAGACTTTTCCAATGAATATTTCACAAGTTTTAAATATTCTGCCTGAATAATTTCTTGTAGATAAGTTTTATAATCGGTAATTTTAGGATTTTTTGTTTTTTCATCAATGAATTCATTAAAATTTTTAAAAAACCATTGATTTAAAAAATTAATACCCTTGTCAATATAAATAGCTCCTATAAAAGCTTCAAATGTATCTGCTAATATTGATTCCTTATTCCTTCCCTCTGATAATTCTTCGTTTTCACTAAGCAATACTTGCTCATCAATTTTTATCTTTTTTGCTAAAAAAGCAAGAGTTTTTCTTGAAACTAAAAGAGCTCTTAATTTTGCTAATTTTCCTTCACTAAAGTATGAATATTTATTATATAAATATCCTGTTATTATAAAAGACAAAACACTATCACCTAAGAACTCTAACTGTTCATTTCCACGTGAAAGAACATTAATTTCCTTTGCAAATGAACGGTGAGTCATACTATCAAGATAAATTTTTAAATCAAGCGGGTCAATACCAAGAGAAATTAGCCAGCTTTTTAATTTTTTTCTAAGTAGACCTTCTTCCATTAACTAACCAATAATTTTTAATTTAATTTAAGTTTAATTTAATTTTAATTTATCAAGATATTTTCTTAGGTAAAATTCTTAGTTTAAAAATTATTTTTTATGTGACTCAATATATTCCAAAGCATCCTTTACTGTAACAATTTTTTCTGCATCTTGATCACTAATTTCTATGCCAAATTTATCTTCAAAAGACATTATAAGTTCAACAAGGTCTAATGAATCAGCACCTAAATCATCAACAAACTTACTTTCTAATTTAACCTCTTCCTCTTTTACTCCTAGTACATCTACTAATATTTCTTTTACTTTGTCAAAATTTTCCATTTTACCTCCATTACTTAACTTGCTTTAATAACAATTTAATAGTTATAAAAGTTAATTTCAAGTTTAAATTAAAATTATTAAACAACACTATAAGCAATATTATAAGCGATATTATATCAACATTATATTTTATTTTTAAATATTTTACTTTTGGCTGATTATATTTTACTTTAGTTTTTTATTTATCTTCTTTTAATTTATTTGTTATTTTATCAATTATTTTGTTTTTTAAGCTTTCTGATGCAAGATTTACTGCATTTTTAATTGCTAGTGCTTTTGAACTTCCATGTGAAATTATTACTATGCCATTTACACCTAGTAATAATGCTCCACCATATTGTTCATAATTAAATTTATTTTTCATTTCTTTTAAATATTTCCTTAGGATTAAAGCAGAAATCTTTGTTGCAAAATTTCTAAAAAGTATTTCTTTAATCTGTTCAAAGAAAAAACTAGCCATTCCTTCAATTGATTTTAATAATATATTGCCTACAAAGCCATCACAAACAACCACATCAGCATGTCCTTCAAAAATATCTCTGCCTTCAATATTTCCAATAAAATTTAGATTTGAATCTTTAATCATCTGATAAGATTCAATTGATACTTCATTTCCTTTTTTTTCTTCTGAGCCAACATTTAATAACGCTACCTTTGGATTTTCAATTTTAAAAATTTCTCTACAGTAAATATTTCCCATTATAGCAAATTGCTTTAAATAAACAGGTTTTACATCAGCATTTGCACCAGCATCTATTAAAATAAACTTTTTATCTGCAAGAGGAATAACTACAGCTATTGCTGGTCTATGTATACATTCAATTTTTTTAATATTAAACAAAGCACATGCCATAACAGCACCTGTATTTCCAGCAGATAAAAAAGCAGAATTTTTATTATTAAAAACTGCTTGAGTTCCTAAATAAATTGAAGAATTTTTTTTCTTCTTTAAGACTTCAGAAGGTGAGTCATCCATTAAAACATTCTCGGGGGCATTAATAATTTTTACATTTTCAATATCTATTTGTAATTTTTTGGCGGAATTTACTATTAAGTCACGATTTCCTGCTAATACTAAATCTAAATTACAAATCTTTGCACCTTCAACAGAACCCTTTATAATTTCATCAGGTGCAAAGTCACCTCCCATTGCATCTACAATTATTGAATATTTTTTTTCGTCTTGATACAAACTAATCTTTCTTTTAAGTTAACAAAAAATTAGGTATTTGAAAATATTATATATAAAAACATTATAAAATTAA
Source organism: uncultured Actinomycetota bacterium (assembly GCA_964387355.1). GTDB lineage: Bacteria > Actinomycetota > Humimicrobiia > Humimicrobiales > Humimicrobiaceae > Calidifonticultor. The sequence goes on from CAYLWJ010000030.1 coordinate 9,043, forward strand.
TAAAACAATTAAAGCAATTTTAAAATACAAATTTAAAAAGCAAATTTAAGTAATTTTAGATAAAACCTTAAGTAATTATTATATTTATTATATTAATAATTTTATTATTTGAATAGACCTTTTTAAATTTTGATTTATTTAACTTAAAAAACAAAAAGTTATTAAAATAATAAAAATATCAAGATTAGGCTTTTAAATCCAAAGATCAAATTTTTAAATAGTAGTTTTTATTGTAGAGTTTAAATAAAAAAATTATTGTATCTTAATTCTAACATCTCCTGCTATGCAACCAAGTCCTTCTTTTCTAACAAATAGCGGGTTTATATCCATTTCAAGAATTTCAGGAAAATCAGTTACAAGCTGAGAAATTCTTAATAAAACTTCTATTATCGCATTAATATCAGAAGGTTTTTCTCCTCTAACACCTTTTAAAAGTTTTAAAGTTTTTATTTCTTCAATCATCTCCATTGCATCAGTTCTTGTAATAGGAGCAATCCTAAAAGAAACATCCTTTAAGATTTCTACATAGATACCACCTAAACCAAACATTAACATATGTCCAAATTGAGGGTCTTTATTTACTCCAATTATTGTTTCTTTTTTATCAACTATCATCTGCTGTAATGATATACCATTAATTTTTGCTTCCGGCATTAAATTTTTAACATTATATAATATAGAATGAAAAGCATCTTCTAATTCCGGTATACTATTTATCCCAACTTTTATACCGCCTACATCAGATTTATGAAGTATGTCAGGTGAATCAATTTTTAAAACGACAGGAAAACCGATTCCACTTACTATTTCTTTGGCTTGTTCAATATTTTTAGCTACCTTTGCAGTCGGTACTTTTACACCATAAGCTTCCAATACACCACGAGATTCCATTTCACCTAACTCATATCTATCTTGGTTTTTAGCTTTGTCAAACAAATCTTTTACAAAATTTTTATTAACATCAAATTTCTCTTCTTTTAAAACTTCTTTTTTAATCCAAGCTGCTTGGTCTATCATTGCCTTTAAAGCACTTATAGCTTCTTCAGGTATTGAAAAGTTTGGTATGCCATTCTTATTTAAATAGTCTGTAGCGTCCTTTACTTCTTGGCCTCCTATAAAACTTGTAACTACTGGTATTTTTCTACCTGATTTTTTTAATTCATCAACCAAAGCTTTTGCTGTTTCAAGTTCTTGTGTCATTGCCTGTGGAGTAAGTAAAACTATTAATGCATCTATGTCTTCATCTTTTAATAAAACTTCAAAGGTTTTTCCATATCTATCTGCTAAAGCATCGCCTAATATATCTACTGGATTATAAAAATTAGCAGCTGAAGGTAAAAACGTCTTTAATTTCTCTACGGTTTCTGGCTTTATCTTTGCAAGTTTTATATTATTTTCTTCACAAGCATCACTTGCCATAATACCAGGGCCACCAGCATTTGTAATGATTGCCACATTATTGCCTTTAGGAAGAGGCTGTTTAGCAAAAGCAGTTGCTATGTTAAAAAGATCTTTTACTGTTTTTGCTCTTATTATACCCGTTTGCTTAAATGCTGCTTCATAAGCTTTTGAAGAACCAGCTAGCGTACCAGTATGAGATGAAACAGCTTTTGCCCCAGCATCTGTATTTCCTGATTTTATTACTATTATTGGCTTATCTTTAGTTACTTTTGAGCAAACCCTCATAAATTCTTTACCATCTGTAACACCTTCTATATAAGCTGTAATTACTTTTGTGCTTTCATCATATAGCCAGTCATCAAAAAAATCTATTTCAGATATATCAGCTTTATTACCCATTGAAACAAATTTTGATAAACCAATATTATTTGTTTTAGCCCAGTCTAGTATTGCAGTACCAAGCGCGCCTGATTGAGAAATAAATCCAATTGAACCTTTTTCAGGCATGTTTGGGGAAAAAGAACAATTAATTGGACAGTTAAAGTCAATCATACCTAAACAATTTGGTCCAAGTATTCTTATTTGAAGTTCTTTTGCTTTTTTTATCAACTCTCTTTCAAGAGCAGCTCCTTCTTTACCAGTTTCTTTAAATCCAGCAGATATAATAATTGCAAACTTTGTATTTCTAACTGCACAATCTTCAAGTGCCTGTAAAATAAATTTACTTGGTATTACAATAATTGCTAAATCTATATCATCATTAACTTCTGATATTGCTTTAAAACATTGAATGCCATGAATATCATCTGCATTAGGATTTATTAAATAAAGCTTACCTTTATAACCAGAATTTATTATATTATCAACTATAGTATGGCCAACTTTTGTTTCATCCCTTGATGCCCCAACTACTGCAACACTTCGCGGACAAAAAAAATTAGCAAACTTCAAAATTACCTCCGATTTATTTAATTTAAATTAATTTAATTAAATTGCTTCTTTAGCAATTTTTTCATCTTGTTTTTCAATTTTTTGCTTTTCTACTTTGCTAGTTTCATTAACCTTTTCTTCACCGCTTATTTTTCCAATTTGCTTTCTTGTTTTTGATTTGGTTTTTGTTGTAGCTTTTTCTTTTTGTTTTTCTTTAGACTTTTCTTTAAATTTTATGATTTCATTGTTATCATAGTAACCACATGATAGGCATACCCTATGTGCAATTTTTTTTGCTCTACAGCGAGGGCATTCGACAATGTTCAAAACAGTTAATTTATAACTGTTTCTTTTCATATCTCTTTTTGATTTAGACCTTTTATTTTTTGGTACAGCTGCCAAAATATACCTCCCGATAATACATAATTTTTAATAAAAACAAAGTGAAATTTAATAAAAACCAACTAAACAACTAATAAACAACTAACTAATAATTGTTTTGTTACAATCTTGTTATAATTAGCCAAATTCATAAATATAACACATAAAAATAATAATTCAATAGAAAAAATAAAAAATAAAAAAATTTTAAATATTAAATGGAAAAAAATATATATAAGAAAGAAATAAATTCAGGTTAGTTTAGTTAGCAAACTGCAATCAAAATTGCATTTGTTAATAAAATTGCAAAATTAGAAAATAAAATGTTACTATATTTGTGAGATACTAATATATTTGAACTTATGTCTTAATTTTATATTTTAATTTTTTAAATATTTATATATTTTCTTTTTTTATATCCTTACTTATATCATTAAATTTACTTTTGGCTTGTGGCATAATGCTAGCCTTAAATTGTTCTCTACCTTTCTCAACAGCAGAAAGTATTTTATATAAAATTGCTTCAAGGCTAGCTAATTTTTCGTCTGCATAATCTTCTGCCTCAAGTCTTATTGTTCTTGCTTTTGCTTCTGAAACTGAAATTATTTCTTCAGACTTCTTAATTGCATTTTTCATTATTTCGCTTTCACTTAACAGAAGCTCTGCTTTTTCTTCAGCTTCTCTAATAATTCTGGATGCTTGTCTTTTTGCTTCTTCAAGCATATTTTCCCGTTCTTTAACTATCCATCTTGCCTGCTTGAATTCCTCTGGAATTACATTTTTTAACTCATCAAGAATTTCAAAAATATCATTTTCATTTATAATAAAATTAGAAGAAAATGGTATTTTTTTACTTTTTTGTATAAGCTCTTCAAGTTTATCAATTAATTCTAATGCATCCATTTATTCTCCATTTATTCTATATTTACTCCATATTTACTCTATATTTTTTTCTTTGTTATATATCTTTAAATTATTATTCTAAAAAAATTTTAAAAAAATAATATTATTTAAAACTACTTATAATATCACTTTCTATTTCATCAGGAACCAAGCCTTTAATGCAACCATGAAAACCAGCAACTTCCTTAACCAAACTTGAAGATAAATATGCATATTTAGGATGTGTAACTAAAAACATTGTTTCAATATCTGGATTTAATTTTTTATTTATTTGAGCCATTTGAAATTCATACTCAAAATCAGAAATAGCCCTTAATCCTTTAACAATCACCTGAGCATTTAATTTTTTTGCTAAATCAATTAATAGTCCATCAAAAGAAATTACCGATATATTATTATTATTTTTAAAAACTCTCTTAATAAACTCTACTCTTTTTTCTAATGAATAAAAAGGTTTCTTCCTATGACTTTTTGATACAGCTACAATTACATTGTCAAAAACCTTAGAGCACCTTTCTATAACATCTCTGTGGCCTTCTGTGATTGGATCATATGTTCCTGGGCAAATTGCTGTTTTATTTAATTTAAAATCAATACTATTATCCATGCTTTTAAATTTTAATATTAAAAATTAAAAATTACTACTTAATTATTTACAAACGTTTATATCTATTTAATTTTTGCCTTAAAAAAGAAAATTAAAAATTACTTAAACTGCTAAAATTATTATATTTTTTTAATATTATAGCTTTTTTACAATGATAAATAAACAACGGTTTTATCGCCAAAATTAGATTTTTTTATAATCTTTAGATTTGAGATTTCAAATTCAATAT
>CAYLWJ010000031.1:0-4648 GCA_964387355.1 uncultured Actinomycetota bacterium
TTTTAAAATACTTAAAATATGCATTTTTGAAAACAAAGTAGCAACTTAAATGTGCCATAATATTAACTACAATTAGTAGCACAATTAATGATAAAGTAAGTTAACACAATAGATAATAAAATAAATAAATACAATAATTAATACAAAAAATGACGACAAAAACCATAGACCTTGCAATCTTTTTTAAGGCAGATTATATTATAAGTAAAGATAAAGACTTATTATAACTAAAAGTTCATTAGTATATCAAAATAATAAAGCCTGAGCAGTTCTTAATATTAATTTAAAAAATAAAAGATAAAAAATAAAAAGTAAAAAAAATTAAATTAATATTTTTGCTTAGAGACTATTTTAAATTGTAAACACCAAGCAAGAATTTTACAACCTATGATAAAAAATAAAAAACTATTGGAAAAATTTGAGAACGACTTAATGAAGAAAGAAAAATTTTCATATCAGCAAGCTCTTAAAATTTATGAAGCTTTATGGATTGAAGCTAAAAATCTTAAAGTGTTGCCATTAAAAAAATCCAATGGAGGGTATTGATACAGAAATTAAAATTGCAAAGATATTAAATTCATGTTCGAAGAAATATTAAAAAAAAATAGCAATACAATTAGACCTAAAATCAATACCTTATATGGTAATTGGCGGACAGGCTGTTCTTTTGTATGGCGAACCAAGACTTACAAAAGATATTGATATAACCATTGGAGTTGACATTGATAAAATAGAATTAGTGTTAGACTTGGTCAATAATATAGAATTATTACCATTACCTGAAAATATAAAAGATTTTGTCGAAAAAACTTTTATTAAATTTGCAGAGCAAGCTAAGGTAAGCTGCTCAATTCATAAGCTCTTGCAGCTACTCCATTAAAACTTGATGCAACTTTAATTCAGCTTAAAAATATAGTTAAAATTAAAAATATTTATAATATGCTGTAATTTGGAAAAATTTTTAATTTAACAAGTAATTACAAAGTTGGTTGAATATTTATAAATTGACTGAAATTATTATATTTTGGTCATTTTATTGACGCAAGTTAAAAAATTTAATATATTTTATATATGTTAAAGCGATATTATTCTTCAAAAATTAATAGTTATATTACACCTGGCAAAGTTTTAGTTATATATGGTCCAAGACGTGTAGGCAAAACTACTCTGGTAGATAATTTTTTGAAAAATTATGAAGGACGTGTTTACAAAAGCACTGGAGAAAATATACAGTTAAAAAATATTCTTGAATCAAATGATTTTTCGAAAATAATTCCTTTTTTTAAAGGCTATGATTTAGTTGTAATAGATGAAGCGCAAAAAATTGAAAATATTAGGCAAGGACTAAAAATTATTATAGACCAAATTCCAAATATAAAGGTAATTGCAACAGGCTCATCTTCTTTTGATTTATCAAACAAAATGGGCGAACCTTTAGTTGGAAGGCAAAGAATTTTAAAACTATTTCCTTTTTCAGCAATAGAGTTGGAAAATAATTTTGGTCGGTTATATTTACATGAAAATCTAGAAAATTTTTTAATATTTGGAACTTTTCCAGAGGTAATTACTGCAACAAATTTTGAAGAAAAGATTGAATATTTAAATCAAATTAGAGATTCTTATTTATTTAAAGATATTTTTGAATTTGAAAAGATACGTAATTCAAAAAAAATTATTGACTTGTTAAGATTAATTGCTTTTCAAGTAGGAAACTTAGTTTCTCATCAGGAACTTGGAAATAATATTGGAATAAGCAAAAATACAGTTGAACGTTATCTTGATTTATTTGAAAAGTCATTTATTTTAATAAATATTAGAGGGTATTCAAAAAACCTTCGTAAAGAAATAACGAAAACATCTAAATATTATTTTTATGATAATGGTATAAGAAATGCTATTATCGGAAATTTTAATTTTCTTAATAGTAGAAATGACCAAGGCCAGCTCTGGGAAAATTTTTTATTTATTGAAAGACTAAAAAAACAGCACTATCTTAAGATATATTCTAATAATTTTTTCTGGAGGACATGGGATAAAAAAGAAATTGATTTAGTAGAAGAAAGAGAAGGAAAACTATTTGGTTATGAATTTAAGTTTGGAAATAAAAAGGTAAAACCTCCAAAAGATTGGCTGGGGTCATATGAAAATGCTTCATTTGAAGTAATAAATCAAGAAAATTACCTTGATTTTATTCTTTAAATAATATTAATTAAAGTATTGCTTAGAGGTTAATACCAAACTATAAACATCAGTTGTTGATTATAAATTTAAAATATATACATGGAATTTCGTCTTATAAAGGAGACAAATATGAATGGCAAAATGAAAGCACAGGTTTTTTATGGTCCTGGTGATGTAAGATATAAAGAAATTGATATTCCTAAAATAAATTCCAATGAAGTACTTGCAAGAGTTAAAAGTGCCCTAACTTGTGGGTCGGATTTAAAAACGTATAAAAGAGGTCACCCAACAATGATTAAACAAGGCTCTGTATTTGGACATGAATGGGCTGGAGAAATAGTTGAGGTGGGAAGAGATGTAGCTGAGTTTAAAGTTGGCGATAGGGTAGTAGCAATGAATAGTGCACCGTGTTTTCAATGTTTTTATTGTAAGCTAGAACTTTATTCTATGTGTGAAAATATTGTTTACAATAACGGAGCTTATGCAGAATATATCAAAATACCTGAAAATATACTTAAAATAAATACAATTAAATTACCTGATAGTTTAAACTATAAGGAGGCAGCATTAACAGAGCCGCTTGCTTGCGTGGTTCATGGAGTTGATAAGTCTGATATAAAAGAAGGTGATATTATAGCAATAAACGGAACAGGTCCAATTGGTCTTATGTGGATAGCCTTATCAAAGCTTAAGGGGGCTAGAGTAATTGCAGTTGATCTTTCTGAAGAAAGGTTATCAATTGCTAAAGATTTTGGAGCTGATTTTACTATAAATGCATCAACTATTGACGACCAAGTTCAAGCTGTTAAAAAACTTACTGATGGTAATAGGGGAGCAGATATTGTAGTAGACGCTACGGGAGTTCCAAAAGTATGGGAAATGGCTATACAAATGGGAAGAAAAGGAGCAACTATAAATCTTTTTGGCGGATGTCCTTCTGGAACTTCAATAAATGTTGATACTAAGCTTATACATTATTCTCAGTTAAAAATATTAGGTATATATCATCACACACCTTATTATGTTAAAAAAGCTTTTAAGCTTATTGAAAATAGACAAATAGATGCAAGTAAATTTATTACTGCTGATGTTAGCTTAGAAAATTTAATTGATGCGCTTGAAGCTATGGGAAAGCAAAAAGGGATAAAATACAACATAATATCTTAATAATATCTTAATAATATGATATATAATATGATATCTAATATGCAATATGATATCTAATATGATATCTTAATTTTAATTTTTGCCACAACATAGATTATTTTTTAGGTGAAAAATTGCATGAAGGCTCTTCTCTGCTATAACGATAATGATTTTAGAATTGAACAAGTAGAAACTCCTACTATATCATCTAAGGATATGCTTGTTGAAGTGCTTTATTGTGGCTTATGTGGTTCAGATATTATAAAAATTTTTGACCAAACATTAAGAAAACCTGATATTTATGGCCATGAAATTGTCGGAAAAGTTATACATGTAGGAAAAGATGTTACAAAATTTAAAGTTGGAGATTTTGTAGTAGCAGGTCATCACATTCCATGTGGGAGTTGTCATTTATGCCAGCATGGAAATGAGACGATGTGTGAACAGTTTAAAAAAACAAATTTTGTACCTGGTGGCTTTGCACAGTATATAAAATTATCAGATAAACATATAGAAAATACAACTTTTAAACTTCCTGATAATTTTAAAAGCAAGCCTAATATTTTAAAAGCTTTATTTGTTGAGCCGCTTGCTTGCTGCATTAGAACAATGGATAGAATTGAAACACTTCCATCAGATGTGTTTTCAATTGCTGGTGTTGGTGCCATTGGTATTTTATTTTTGCAGCTAATAAAACTTAAAGGTCTTAAAGCTGTTGTAATAGATTTAGACAGCTCTCGTCTTGAACTAGCAAAAAACTTAGGGGCTGATTTAGCAATAAATCCCAGTGATTGTGACCCAAATTTAAAAAGCCCAGTTTCATTAAAAAACTCAATATCAGGAAAAATTAGAGAAATATTTCCTGAAGGCGTAGATTCAGCAATTCTAACAGTTACAAACAAATATACAATTAATGATGCAATATCATATATTAGACTGGGTGGTTCTATAAATATATTTGGAATGTCTGAAAAAGAGACTATGATTGCTGTTGATTTTGAAAAAGTTTATAAAAATGAACTAACAATAAAAAGCACATATTCTGCAACACCTAATACTCTCAAGAAAGCATATGAATTAATAATAAATGGTAAAATAAATGTAGAGCCACTAATTTCTGAAATTTTTCCTTTGGCAGAATTTAAGAAGGGACTTGATATGATGTTAAATAAAAAGATTTATAAAGCAATTTTTAAGATATAAAATATAAAATAAGTATAAAATAAGAATGTAAATAAGAATGTAAATAAGAATGTAAATTAAAACGGCTCTAAACTTATAAAATATAAAATAAGAGTCCAAAATATAGATAATATAAAAT
>CAYLWJ010000032.1:0-6292 GCA_964387355.1 uncultured Actinomycetota bacterium
GCAATGGGTGGGAATCAGTTAGCTGCATATTGCTCTGGTATTTATATAAATAAGCTAAAGATCTTGGTATATTCATTAAGTGGATTTTTAGCAGGTATAAGTGGATTTTTACTTGCAACAAGAACAAATTCAGTTCCACCAAATACTGGTCTATATACACCGCTTGAAGTTGTAACAGCAGTTGTAGTTGGTGGAACATTGATATCTGGTGGTGATGGGTCTATTTTTGGTTCTTTTTTAGGTGTATTTACCATGATATTATTAGTAAATGTTTTTAATATATTAGGAATAAACCCATTTTGGAATTTGATTGTTCTAGGAGTTATAATGATTTTTGTTGTTAGTTATGAGTCTTTCTCAAGAATTTTTTCATTTAGGTTTAACAGACTGAAAATAGAGTCAAATGGAAAATAAAAAAGTTTTAATTGGTAAAACTGCTTTAATTACGGGAGCTAGTAGTGGTATTGGAAAAGCTATAGCTGAGCTTTTTGCTGAAGCTGGCTCAAATGTAGTAATAAATGCAAATAAGAATTTATCAGGTGCTGAAAAATTGGCTTCCACGATTAATGAAAAATATGGCAACCAAGTAAAGGCAATAGCCATTAAGGCTGATTTATCAGTAAATTGTCAAGTCAAGAATTTAATATTAAAAACTGTTGAGGTTTTTGGATCTATAGATGTTTTGGTTAATAATTCAGGAACTGGTACCTTAAATTCAAATGATAATGCAATTGATATTTTAGAAGAAGATTGGGATTTAGTTTTAGATGTAAATTTAAAAGGAGCTTTGCTAACAATAAAATATGCTTTGCCTTTTATGATTAAAAAAGGTGCTGGTTCTATAATAAATATTTCTTCTATACGCGGATTATTAGGTGCAACAAATTTAGTATCCTATTGTTCATCTAAAGGTGGCATGGTTTTATTAACAAAGCAGCTTGCAGTAGAATATGGAATTAAAAATATTAGAGTAAATTGCATTTGTCCAGGATTTATTGAAACAGAAATGTTTAAGAACTATTTAAATAAACAAAAAGATCCCTCAAAAGCATTAAAGATTTTTCAGGATATGGCACCATTAAAAAGGATAGGTAAACCGTCTGAGGTAGCAAATGTTGCACTTTTTTTAGCATCTGAAGAAGCATCGTTTATTACTGGAGCAGTAATTACGGTTGATGGTGGCTATACTGTTTTTGGACCAAGAAATATTATTTAAAAAAATTTTTTAGTCTTTACTTGAATTATTTTAATTTAAATTATCTTTTAATTTAAATAAAGTAAATAAATTGGGGTTTTTTCATTAAAATATGGGAAAAAATAATAAAAAAATAGTACTAGTTAGTGGTGCAGCTTCTGGTATTGGTAAGGAAACAGTAATGTTATTTTTATCAAAAGGTTATTATGTTTATGCAATTGATAAAAATAGCGATAAATTAAATGAAACATCAATAATTTTTAGTAAAATTAGTAATAATTTTAAAACTTTTGGTATTGATGTTTCAAATTCTAATGAAATTAAAAGCTTAACTAAAACTATAGAAAATATTGACGGAAAAATAGATGTGTTGGTTAATAACGCTGGTATAAATATTATTGGTTCTGTTGATAAAATTTCAGAAGAAGATTGGGATTTAGTAATTAAAGTAAACTTAACTGGTGTGTATTTATTATCAAAGTATATTTTACCTTTAATGATTAAGAATAGCCATGGCTCTATAGTTAATATTTCATCAATATCTGGAATTGTTTGTTGGCCTAATTATGCAGCGTATTCTGCATCAAAGGGTGGTGTTATAAGTTTGACTAAACAAATGGCAGTAGATTATGCTAAACACAATATTAGAGTAAATTGTATATGTCCAGGTTCAACAAAAACACCTCTTTTATTTAATGCATTAGGTATAAAAAATGATAATTTCGAAAACAGTATTAAATATAAAAAAGAAGCAGAAATGCATCCTTTAAAAAGACTTGCTGAGCCAAAAGAAATAGCAAATGCTATTTATTTTTTATCATCTGAAAAAGCTTCTTTTATAACTGGTTTAATTTTAACCGTAGATGGTGGTTTCACTGCTAAATGAATATAGTTTTAGAGACATTATGCTTATATCTTATTTTTTTATATTTTAACCATAACTTGTGATTTATTTTTAGTTAATAAAAATGATAATTAATTTCTATATTAATTGAATAAAAATTTAATTTATAAGCAAAATTGTATTATTATCATATATAATAACTCTTTATGTTAATTTAACTTTTAGAAAAGAGGTGCAAAATGAAAATTATTGATGCTTCTGGGCCAATATATGAGGGTATGTGGAATTATGGACCGCCTTTTCCAGAGTTTAAATTAATTGAACTCGAAAATCCAGATTGGGTAGATTTTACAGCATACTCACAGGCATTTGAAGGTTTTCATATGCTAACTGGAACATATATAGATGGGCCAGCACATGCTTTAGGTTTAAAAAAAGCTCCTCCTTTGCATGAAGTTCCTATAGAAAAGTTATTTGATGTGGATGCATATGTTTTAAAGTTTGATTTAAATACCCTTCCAAAAGAAGATGGAAGACCTTACATTTCACTAGAAATATTAAAAGAAAAGATAGATTTTGATATTCCCGAGAATTCAAACATTATTTTTGCAACTGGGTGGGGGTCTCACTGGGATAAACCGGATTTTTTAACTAAATGTTGGTTTGCCAAAAGAGATGCAATAGAGTTTGTAGTTGAGAAAAAACCTTTTATCTTGGCAATGGATACTCCTTCTTTAGACAATGTTGATAATGAGCAAGGCTTATGGGAAATTGTCTATAGTAATAATATTTATTTAGTGGCACCACTAGTAAATTTAGAGAAAATTACAAAGAAAATTGTTAAACTTTATATTTGTCCTTTAAATATACTAAACACAACAGGACTTCCTTGTAGAGTAATAATTAAAGAAGATTAAAAAAATTTTAAATTTATAAAAGGAGTATAATTTTTTTATGGATATTAATGAAGATATTAAAAACTGGCTAGATAAAAATAGAGATAATTTTGTTGAAATTTTATCTAAACTAATTCAGATAAGAACAGAAAACCTACCACCTGGAGGCAATGAAAAAAAGGGACAAGAGTATCTTTATAATGAGATTTTAAAATTTTTACCTGAGCAAAATATTGAGATTTTTGATGTTTTAGATGTGCCAGGCATCGAAGAAAATCACTTATTTTTTGATACTGTAGAAGGTGTTAGGAAAGATTATAAAGATAGACCTAATTTAGTTGCAAAATTAGAAGGTGTAGGCAGTGGTCCGAATATTTGTTTTTCTGGTCATATGGACACAATGCCAGCCGGGAGTGAAAAATGGAAAGTCTTTGAAAATCCTTTTAGTGGCAAAGTAAAAGATAATAAAATTTATGGAAGGGGCTCCCTTGATATGAAAGCAGGGACTCTTGCAGGATTTTTAGCTTTAAAATTTTTTAAAGATTTAGATTATAAACTTAGTGGAAATATTTTTGCAGAAAGTGTGGTTGATGAGGAAAATGGAGGTGTAAACGGAACAATTGCCGCCAGGCTAAAAAATAAGAATATTGATTTTGCTATACTTGCTGAACCAACAAATTTAGAGGTTGGGATAGAAACCATAGGAGGCAGTGATTGGAAAGTTTCGGTAATGGAAAAAGGGCCAGGTGGCATTGGAACAAATATTGAACTTCCTAACCCTATCTATAAATTATCTAAAATAGCTTTAGCACTGGAAAAATATGATAAAGAAGTTTTGTCAAAAATACTACCACCGCCAACTTTTGATAAAAATATGCGACTAAGATTATTAACATATCAATTTTATTCAGGCGGTTCATGTTATGCAGAATCAGGCTCTGTTCCAATAGAAGGCCATATATATTTTTGGCTTGAATTGTTTGAATATATGACTGAAAATGATGTTAAAAATAACTTTATAAATTTTTTAAGTGATAATTTAAAAGATTATGAAGATTTTAAAGAATATTTCCCTAAAGTTGAAAATGTAATTAGATTTTTACATGGACATAAAACAAATATAAATCATCCAGCTATGAATTCTTTAAGAAAAGCTTATAAATGCTTAAATTTACCATGTATAGAAAAGGGAATTCCATTAGCAATGGATGCATTTGCTTTTAAAGAAGTAAGCAATACTGAAGTTGTAGTTATAGGTCCCAAGGGAGAAAATCCACATGGTATTGATGAGTATGTGGAACTTGACAGTTGGTTTAATTTAATAAAGATAATGATTCTTACTGCTTATGATTTTTGTAAGTAGTTAGATTACAGTGCTTTTAAAACTTGTATCAATTGTCGATTTATAGGTATAGGAATAATTAGATATTAAATTATATATTTAAAAATTTAATTTAAATTTAATTTAAATTTAATTTGTTTTTATGATTTCAAATCAAAGTAAGTTTAACCAAAAGTATATTAAGTTAAGAAATCAAGGTCTTATTTTAAGAACGCTTAAAGATGAAGGTCCAATGTCACGTGCTGAGCTTTCTAAAAAATTAGGTCTTGTACGTTCAACAATCTCAGAAATAATTAACGAATTAGTAAGTGCAAATATTATAATTGAAGGTAAAAAAGTAAAAGGTAATTTGGGTAAAAGGCCAACTTTATTATATTTCAATAATGAATATTATTATTTTTTAGCAAATGTAATTAGACCTCAAGGCATTTTGAGCGCATTATGTAATTTAAATGGTGACATATTAAAAATGAAGGAAATGGCTTATTATGATGTTTCAAGTGCAAAGGATGTTATCTTATTTGCAATAAGAAACACAGATGAAATTATTAGCGACATTGACAAAAGTAAAATTCGTTTGATTAGTTTAGGCTCTCCCGAAACCTTTAATGTCCGTACAGGTATAATTAAATGGGCACCATATATAAGAGATTGGGTTGGTATAGATTTAAAATCTATTTTTATGGATAAATATAACATAGAAGTTATTATAAAAGACCATGTGAAGCTTGAAACAATTGGTGAGCAGTGGCAAAGTTTTCCAAATGTTTCTAATTTAGTATATATAGTTGTAACTAAGGGAATTGGTGCAGGTATAATTATTGATGGGAAAGTCAGAGAAGGAAAGAATGGTTATATGGGTGAAATAGCTTTTTTACCTATCGCTAAAGAATTATCATATAGTGAAATAATAAAAAGTAATAAAAATTTAGGTTATTTTGAATCTAAATGCGATATTTCCAGTATTACTAATGTTGTAAAGGATTATTATATTAAAAAGAAAAATGAGTTTATTGATATTGATATAAAGGCAGTTGGTGCTTTATATAATAGCAATAAAGAAATTAAAAATATTATAGATAATGATATAATTAAAACTCTCGCACTTGGTATTTCTACATTAATTATTACATTAGACCCTGAACTTGTAGTTATAAATGGCGAAATAATTTCATTAGGGGAAGATTTCTTAAAAACTTTAAAAAATGAAGTGTACAAAATAACCCCATATAAAAGAGAAATAGTTTACTCTAAGCTTGAGGAAAAAGCAGGTTTATATGGTGCGATTAAAAATGGTTTAAATTATATAGAGGATATATTATTTCAAAATCCTGCACTATTTTATAATTTAACATTCTAATAGTGTAAATTAAATTACAAATTATTTAGCTTTATACTTTTAAACTAAGCCTGTTACTTTTCTAAGCTTTTTACTTTAATTAAATTTTTTAATTAAATAGATAATTAGTTTTTAGATAAAACTAAATCTAGTTATATCTAAATAAAAATTATGAAATAAAAATATAAATAATAATTTGCAGTTTATTAAATAGAATATATTTTTTACATTATTTATTTTGCTGATTATATTGACAATTATAAAAATTTAATTATATTAATAATGAATTGATATTGGCTAATTTTAATAGTTTGGATATGTCACAAGCGAGGCTTGGATATATTGCATACCATGATTGAAGGTTTTTTATAATTTTGCAGGTTTGTAGATATAAAATAAAAATTTGTATTAAAAAATGCAAATTTATTATATTTTAGATTTTAATATAGCTGTGTTATAAACATGTTATAAGAATATTAAGCGGAAGTGGCTCAGTTGGTAGAGCATCACCTTGCCAAGGTGAGGGTCGCGGGTTCGAGTCCCGTCTTCCGCTCCATTTTTTTAAAGGTACTTTTTTTGTAATTTTTAAGCATATTTTTTATGTATATTTCTATGTGTATTTATGTATATTTAATAGTTATCTTTTATTAATTTATATCTTTTATTAATTTAATAG
>CAYLWJ010000033.1:0-3299 GCA_964387355.1 uncultured Actinomycetota bacterium
ATTCCCACCCATTGCATAAAGATACCTGCCAACTATAGTTTTTCTCATAAATATATTAGCTACTATGGAAATAAATACAGCAATAATAAATATTACTGGAATTTTAGAAATACTTATTTCTGAAATATTATTAAAGCTATCAGGAAAACTTGTTACAGTTTTACCAGAAGTAATACCATATACTATACTCCTAACAATTTGAGCCATGGCAAGTGTTACAATAAAGGGATCTAATTTTACCCTAACAACAAAAAAACCATTGGCAAGCCCAATTCCTATACATGCTAAAATTCCTATTAGGAATGCCAATGGAAATGGGATACCAATTTTATAAATTATCCCAGTTAATGCACCAGAAAGAGCCATAATTGAACCAAAACTTAAATCAAAACCACCACTTATAAAAACAATTGTTGTCCCAACAGCAAGAACTATAACTTCACTAGATCTTTTAAGTAATTCTAAGAAAAAACCATAATTCATTAACTTTGGAGATAAAATAGCTAGTATTAAAAAAAGTAATATAATTATAATAATTAATATTAAAGATATTTTATTTTGCCTATTTAAAAAATTTTTTCTCATCAATTTCTACCTTTCAATCAAATTCGAATATTACTTTTTTCAGACAAAAATCTTATTGAATCAATAGATATAGCAAGAAGTATTAATCCACCGATAAAAGCGTCTTTCCAATAAGGATTAACTCCTAACATTGTTAATCCATTTAAAATTATACTTATAAAGAATGTCCCTAGAACAGTTCTTGCAATACTACCTGACCCTCCCCAAATGCTTGTACCTCCAACAACAACAGCAGCTATTGCATCCATTTCATAGCCAATTCCAACTTGTGGCTGAATAAAACCTGATCGACCTACAAAAATTATACCTGCAATTGCTGACAAAAAAGCACTGATTAAATAAATAAAAAACTTATATTTAACTACAGGAACTCCTGAAAAAGATGCAGCTATTTCATTACCACCAATTGCATATAAATTTCTACCAAATTTCCAAAATGTATTTATAATTATGAAAATTATAAAAACTACAGCGAGTGTTAAAAATGGTATATAGCTCTTACCAACAATTAAAAACTCTGGAGGTATTGGCGAAACCCATTTTCCGTTTGTTATAACCATTGCAATACCACGAAATACATTCATGGTTCCTAAAGTAACTATAATTGGTGGAGCCTTTAATTTGCTTATAAAAAATCCGTTAATAAAACCCATAAACAAAGAACTAATAATTACTAATGGATACACTATTTCTAAAGAATAACCATTTTTAATTGCTAATCCACCAATAGTAATAGATAAAGCTAGAATTGCTCCAACAGATAAATCTATTCCACCAGCAATAATCGCAAGCGTCATACCAGTGGATAACAACCCTAAAGTAGTCATTTGTCTTGAAATATTATCAAAATTTTGTTTAGCAAAAAAACCAGGTATCTTTAAAGAGAAAATAATAAATATTAATATTAATAATAAAAATACTAAATTATTCCTAAATAAATTTAAAAATTTCTCACTAATCTCACTTTTTGTTTTTAGCATTTTTAATATTTACTACCCCTCTACTAATTTTTTCATAATTATTTCAGCATCAAAATTATTTTTTATAATTTCACCAACTATCCTACCTGATCTCATTAAAATGATCCTATCAGATATACCCATAAGCTCAGGTAACTCTGATGAAATAAATATTATACTTTTACCTTCACTTACCAAATCATTCATAATATTATAAATTTCAAATTTTGCACCAACATCTATACCCCTGGTCGGTTCATCAAAAATAAATATATTCGCATTTGTAGATAAAAGCCTTGAAATAATTGTTTTTTGTTGGTTTCCTCCTGATAAATTACTCACATTTTGTTCCAAGCTCGGTGTTTTTATCATAATTTTGTTTATATAAAAATCAGCTAAATTTTTTTCCTTTTTATTATCTAAGTAAAAGCCAAAATTTACACACCTTAACAAAGCAGAAATAGTTATATTTTCTTTAACACTTAACAAATGAAAAAGACCCTCTTTTTTTCTATCTTCAGGCAAGTATGCAATCCCCTCATTTAAAGCTTGCCTTGGATGCTTAAACACATAATTTATTAATTTATTCTTTTTGAAAAAATTAACATAACCACTATCAAAATCAAAAAATCCAATTAATGCTTTGCCAACTTCGCTTCTCCCTGCACCAACTAATCCGGCAAAACCTAGTATCTCTCCCTTTTTTAAATCAAAACTAATATTTTCAAAAAATCCTTTCTTTGTTAAATTTTTTACTGAAAATATAACATCACTTGGTTTTGTATCTCTAGAAGGATATATAAAATCAACTGATCTACCAACCATCATATTAATTACTTTATTTTGATCTGTTTCCTCTTTTGGAAGGCTACCAACTAACTTACCGTCTCTTAAAATAGATATTGTATCACAAATTTCAAAAACTTCCTCAATTCTATGCGAAACATAAATAATTGTTTTTCCAGACTCTTTTAATTTTTTTATCTGGTCGAATAAATTTTTAACTTCAGCTTTTGTAATTGAAGCTGTTGGTTCATCCATTATTATTATTTCCGCATTTAATATTAATGCTTTACATATTTCAACCAATTGTTGATTTGCAATTGATAATTTTCCAGCAATATCTGAAAGTTTAAAATTACAGCCCAAAAAATTTAAGATTTCTTTACCTTTTTGTGCAATAATTTTTTTATTGATAATTCCGCTAATTCTTGTTGGTTCTCTACCTAAAAATATATTCTCAGCAACAGATAAACCTGGAATTATTGTTAACTCTTGAAAAATAACTGAAATTCTTTTGTTCTGAGAATCATGCGGTGAAATAATTTTTACTGGTTTCCCAAATAAACTGATTTCACCATCATAATCAGGATAAACACCTGCAAGTATTTTAATTAAAGTCGATTTTCCAGCACCATTTTCACCAACTAACCCATGAACTAAACCACTTTTTAATGAAAGTGAAACACTATCTAATGCTTTTACCCCTGGAAAAGATTTTGATATATCTTTAAGCTCTAATGCTAATGACATATAGCTACCTTACTAAAAAATTGTTAATCAAACATTAATTATTAATGAATAATTATTAAATTAATGATTATTATTTTCTTTATTAGATTAATTATAAGATACTAAACCATTTTTGTTAGTTTTCAAATAAAGTACTTGATTTTATTTAAATAAATTTTAAATTTAATTGAATAATTTACTTTAATTTAACTTATCATTCCTAAAATATTAAAAGTATTATAA
>CAYLWJ010000034.1:0-9370 GCA_964387355.1 uncultured Actinomycetota bacterium
ATCTAATTAGTTCATGCTGAATAATTCTTCATGCTGAATAATTCATTAATTTGTAAAAAATTTGAATTCATTAAGCACAGAATTTTTTAAGTTTTTAAATTTAGTCAATTATTCAGCGTAAACTAATTAATATATATAGATCTTGATAAATAAAATGATAAACCTGTTCATATTTAATTATTTTTAAAATTTAATTTTTTTATTTATTTTTTCAATATGGTATTGGGAAAACTTTAAAAACACTTGCTCCTGATTTTTCAAGTTTATTTGGCAATTGTATATAAAGACCATTATTTATGTTTTTCCATCTTAATTCTTCGCTGTTGTATAAAAAAAAGATTTTTGAATTTTGTTTTAGGTTCAATTTTTTTATCACAATATATGATTTTTTAGGATTACCTAATAAAAAAATATATAAATTATTGTTTTTTACTGTATATCTAATATCAATATTATCGGTGGTTTTTCCTTCACTTATTTTCCATGGAGTTGAACCAAAAATGGCTTCACTATTTTTTTTAACCCAAGCGCCAAACTCATTTAGTCTTTTTTCTTGTATTTGAGAAAAAGAGCCATCTGCTTTAGGGGATGCAACAAGAAGTAGATTACCATTCTTGCTTATGATGTCGCAAAACCAATAAATTATTTGTTTAACTGAGTTGTATTCATAATCTTCTTCCTGACTGTTGTATGCAACAGATGTTCCAAAACTTAATATAGACTCAAACTTTTTCTTTTGAATTGTTTTAAAAGTTGTAAATTCAGGGGTAACAAAATCAAAATGTATATTAGATGACAGTCCTGTTTTTCCTGAACTCATAATTCTTTTGCCAATCCAGTTAACAAAGGCTCTTATTGGTTTTCTTTTTAGTAGTTCAGTATATTTATCATATTTTGTCCATCTGTCATTAATGCAGCCAACTTTTACTGTATTGTAATAATATGCAATTATCTTTTCGCGATTACCCTTTGGAGGATATGCTATATCATTCCATAAAATATCTGGTCTGACAATGTCAATAAGTTCTTGGTAATGATTATCAACATAATGGCCATATTCAGTGGTATTTGGACCGCTTGTAATAAGGTCTACAAGGTCTGTTATTGGATCTTTTGTAAAAGCCCAGTCAAGAACACCTGAATAATATATACCCATTTTTAAGCCTTTAGATCTTAAAGCATCTGCAAGTTCTTTAACAGTGTTTCGCTCGCTGTACCAATTATTTTTAACAGGGCACTTGTACTTGCTTGGCCACATTAAAAAACCATCATGGAATTTTGCACAATAAGTAACGTACTTTGCTCCGATATTGTTGAAAAAATCTGCCCACTTTACTGGGTCCCAGCTTTTTATATATCTTTTAAATTGCGGTGTGAAATCTTCATAAGCGAAAGATGTTCCGTATTTTTCTTTATGGTATCTAGCAGCAGGTGAATTTGGAATTTTTATGGAATTTGCATACCATTCAGCATATGGGGTTTTAATAAAATATTGTCTCCAACCTTCTTCTGAGATAAGCGCATTTGAAGTTTTTCCTGTGGGTGCAAATGCAGGAATAGAATAAATTCCCCACAAAACTAAAACTCCTAGTTTTGCATCGTTATACCATTTGGGAAGTGGGTGCTTTTTTAGTGATTGTTGATTAGCAAAATAAGACATAAATTAATTCATTAAATATTTTTTATACTAAAGCACACTTGCTGAATTTTTGCAACAAAAACTTCCTTATTAAATTCTTTCATTAAATATTTAAGTATTAATTATATAAATTTTTAGTTAAATATAAAGTAAAAGTATTGCTGAAATATCAAAAAGAGAAATAAGAAAGAGAAATAAGGTTTTTTTCGAATAATATTAAAAAATATTAATCATATTAAACAATATTAAATAATATCAACCAAATAAATGAAAATTCCTATAGATAATAAAAATCGCATTCCATGTTTAATTAAAAACTTAATTGAAATATTGTCTGATGCATTTAGCTAAAGTTTTATTATTAGCCATTGATTATTCTACAATTTGTATAAAATTGACTAAAAATTGTATATGTTATTTTTTTTAAATTCTTATGTTAGATAAACTTTTTTCTTCAAAAACAAGAGTAGAAATTTTAAAACTATTTTTATTTAATGCTGATAATAGTTTTTACCAAAGGCAGATATCAAGTCTTACAAGTCAGTCAATAAGAGCAATACAGCGTGAAGTTGAAAAACTCCTTAAAATAGGTTTTCTTGAAAAGTCAATCCGGGAAAATAGAGTATATTATAAAGTAAATAGAAATACACCTATATTTGAGGATTTAAAAAATTTTTTTTTAAAAGTATAAAAATAGCAGAAGCCTTAAAAGAAAATCTTCAAAATAAAAAGACAGAGATAGCGTTTATCTATGGTTCTTATGCAAGGGGAGAAGAAAGTCTTCTAATTGATATTGATTATGGTTATTGGTGATATCTCATCAAAGCAGTTATCAGGGTTTCTTGCAAAAACAAAGAAAGAAATTATGCGGGAGATAAACTATGCATTATTTTCAATAAATGAGTTTATTTGAACAATTAAAGATTCAGAAGGTATTGAGTCGATTAAAGAATAAGAGAGTTTTTTAGAAATTGTCCTTGGTTGGTTAAAAAAGAATTACAAAATATGGTAGTGTCATAAAATAAGGCAGTTGCCAAACTAATAAAAGTTTAATTTTGTTTTATTTTTTTAAATTTTAAATTATAATAACACATTTATTATTAAAAAATATATTTAATTGGTGTTATAAAATGAACTTAAATATTACAGGATATTTAATAATTACTGTCTTAACTTTTATATTCTCTTTATTTGTAATTATAAATAGTTTATTTAACTCCAAAAGAAAAACAAAAATATTTTCGTTTTTGATTATATCATTATCAGTTTTTTTAATGTCACTTTCAAATTTGGTTATACTTTTAACAAGTAATAAGAATTTTATAATAAACTTTGCATATGTTCTTGAGGCATCTGTGTATATATTTCCTGCAGCTTTATTTCATTATGCTGTAGATAACTCTGATTTTAATTTATTTAAGATAAAACATATAAAATATGCTTTTTATTTTCCATCACTGGCAATAATATTTTATTTTTTAATTTCACAACCAATTAGAATTGCAAAAATAGAAGCTGGTTATAAAGTATATGGAAGTTTAGCAAGGTATTTAGGGGTATTCTATATACTACCATTGCTAATTATTATTATAGTATATGTAAGCTACGACCTTCATAAGATTAAAAAAACTAATTATCCTATACTTAGCCATATAGTTTTCTTGTCTGGGTTGTTGTTTTTCACTATTTCAACTGTGACTATTCGAGGTATAGGATTAAGGTTAGATTATAATTTTGGTTTTTATATTAGTGCTCTTCTTAGATTTATTTTCTTTATAATAATTTCAATAAATGCATATATGGAAAAAATTACTTTGGATATGCTTCCTTTTTCAAGAATTTTTCACACGATAGACGATTGCATAATAATTACAGATAGAAAAGGAGATATTATAGAAATTAATCAAAAAATGATAAAAACACTTTTTGGAGATAGTCTAAAAAATAATCTAAAAAGAAGTGGTTTTAATACTGCTGAAATAAAATCAAACATGATTAAGTTTGCAGAGCCTCCTGAAAAAATTATACAAATTTTTAAATTTTTTGAATCTGATTCACTAGAGAAACTTAATTTAGATATTGGATGTAAAATACATGATGAATTAAAACATTACAATGTCATGGCTGCTCCAATAATTTATAGTAAAAATAAGGTAATTGGTAAAGTTGCAATATTTCGTGATGTTTCAGAAAAAAAGTTACTGCAAGATAGATTAAAGGATGAATCTATAAGGGATTTTCTTACTGGTGCATACAACCGTAGACATTTTTATGAAATACTTGACAATGCAATTAAAAGATTTTACAGGCTAAAACAGCCTTTTAACCTGCTGATTATAGATATAGATAAGTTTAAACTGCTTAATGATAAATATGGACATCTTCAAGGCGACTGGCTTTTACAGCAGCTTACAAAAATACTAATGGATAATACAAGAAGCGGCCTTGACAGTGTTGTAAGATTTGGTGGTGATGAATTTGCAGTTATTCTTGAAAGTTCAGATATAGAACATGCAAAAAGTGTATGTAAAAGAATAATTAATGAATATAATAAAATTGATAAAAAAGAGACATCTTTAAGTATAGGTATAAGTCAATACAAAGAGGGAATGTCGCAAGATGATTTAGTAAAAGAAGCTGATTTGTTAATGTATGAAGCAAAAACTGAAGAGGGCAGTACTGTTAAAACTCCAGCGATATAAAAATATATTATATTGACTATTTTGATAAGCTTTCATTTCATTAATTTTATTATTTAAAATCATTAAATTTATATAGTAAAATTATTTAAATTCAATTCTATATTTTTCAAAAAAAAAGGGGGGGGATTATGCAAGATAAAAAAGAGTTAAAGTCTGCAAAAACTATTTTATGTTATGGAGACTCTAATACCCATGGTGCCAAACCAATTGACTTTGATTTATTAGAAAAAGTATTTGTTTCCAGTGAGTACCGTTATGAAAGGCAAAAAAGATGGACATATATTTTACAAAGCAAGCTTGGCAGTGACTATTATGTTATAGAAGAAGGACTGAATGGAAGGACAACAGTTTTTGATGACCCTTTAGAAGGTGCACATAAAAATGGATTAAAATATCTAATTCCCTGCCTTGAGTCACATGCACCAATAGATTTAGTAATTTTAATGCTTGGTACTAATGATTTAAAACCAAGGTTTTCAGTATGTGCATATGAAATAGCTTTTGGATTAGGGGTGCTTATAAATGCTATCCAAAATAGCAATTGTGGTCCAGATGGCAGCAGTCCTAAAATTTTAGTATTGGTTCCACCACCTTTGAGCGCAAAATCTAATTTAGCAGGTTTTTTAGGTGGTGATAGTGTTGAAAAATCAAAAAAACTTGCAGGTTATTATAAAAAAGTTGCAAATTTATATGGATGCAGTTTTTTGGATGTTGGTAAAATTATTAAGGTAAGCCAAATAGACGGAGTTCATTTTGATGAGCATTCTCTTGAAATTTTAGGTTTAAAGGTTGCAGAACAAGTAAAAAAAATTTTTAGCGAGTGATAAAACAGACGCTAGAATATTAACAGCCGATTTAACAACAGCATTATTGTTAGAATGTTCTTATCTTGTAGTAAACATTGGTATATATTGGTATATTTGAATCAATAAGAAACCTGATATTTTTAAATTCTTAATTAATTTAGAAAATACTAGAAGTATAATTTTAAAAGAATTAAATTTAGAAAAAATTATAAAGAATTCCAGTAAGATTTTTAACTAATAGTCTGTAACTTAACTAATAGTCTATAACTTTAGTGTATTCTTGTTCTGTCTTATTTTGCTTGCTCTGTCTTATTTATTTTGTCTTAGCCTTCATTATTCTGCCTCTCTGTCTTGTTTTGCCTATTATGTCTTGTTCTGTTTTATTATGTCTTGAACTGGAACTTTGCTTTACTTTAGGATAGAATTAAATTTAATTAAAATACAATAAGATAAATTGAGAGTATTGGAAAAAATAAAAAATAAGGATTTAATTAATAAAGATTTAATTTATAGTTTTCTAAATAACCTTTTATTTAATAAAATTACTAGAAAACTGTTAATAGCACTGCTTGAAAAATTAGTTAGTTCATATTTAAAACCAGGAAAAAAGAATAAATTTTCAAGTACAAACACTAAAGTCCAACATGAAAAAAAGTTAATTGCTCTTTCGATAATTAACTCTGTAAAAAGAGCTATTGAAGGTAATGCATTAAGCAAAGAAGTTAGCAAAGTTGTTTTGAAACTGTGGGCAGGTGCCATTATTACAAATAGGGCTAAAGATAAAATAATTAATAATTTTTATGAAAAAAATGGCACAGAACCTCCTTTTTTTCTTGTAATAAGTCCAGGGCATGAATGTAATTTACATTGCCAAGACTGTTATGCTGCATCAGAAAGCAGGGGTCATAAACTTTCTTGGGAAATACTGGATAAATTAATAACAGATGCAAAAAAAGCCTGGGGTATAAAACTTATAGTTTTCAGCGGTGGAGAACCATTCTTATACAAATCTAATGGAAAAGATATTCTTGATATTGCACTTAAACACAACGACCTTTTATTTTTAGCATTTACTAATGGAACCATAATTAATAGTGAAATCTTAAAAAAAATCAGGCTGAGCAAAAATTTAACTCCTGCTTTATCTGTCGAAGGTATGGAAAAAACTACAGATAATAGAAGAGGTATTGGTGTATTTAGTAAAGTTGTTTCTTCTTTGGAAAACTTAAAGATTCAGGGAGTTCCTGCTGGTATTTCTGTTACAGTGAATAGAAATAACTATAATGAGGTACTCTCAGATGAGTTTCTTGATTTCTTTTTTATAAAACAGAAAATTTTTTATGCTTTTTATTTTCAATATTTGCCAATGGGCAGAAATGCTGATTTTAGTCTAATGCCAACTCCTTATCAGCGACTTGAGTTTCGAAAAAAACTGCTGGATATAATTGAAAAAAGAAGGCTTTTTATACTTGATTTCTGGAACCATGGCACGCTTGTCAATGGATGCATTGCTGCAGGTAGAAGTGGTGGGTATTTACATATTGACTGGAATGGCAATGTAATGCCATGTGTGTTTATTCCATATTCTTCAGGAAATATTTTGGAAATTTACGAAAATGGTGGAAATATAACAGATATATGGGAAAATCCTTATTTAGTTTCAATTAGGAAATGGCAGAAAAACCATGGTTATGGAAAAGAATATAGTAAATCAAATAAACTTGGAAATCTTCTTATACCATGTCCTTACCGGGATCATTATTCAGATTTCTTAAATATAATAGAGAAAAACAAGGCAATACCTCAGGATGTATCAGCAGATGAATTACTTAAAGATCTGAATTTTAGAAAGAATATGCTAGAGTATGAAAAAGAACTAGCAGAGATTTTTAACAAGGAATGGAATGAGAATTTTTTAAGAATTTCTAATAAATTAAGAAATTCTAATAAATAATAAAGAAAATTACACTAGAATTACATTAGCAATGCATATAACTTCAAGTGTTTTTATAAATGATGACAGCTAGGGCTGAAAACTAATAGTGTAAAACTAGCTTATGAATAACAAAATACGTGAAAAAATATTTATAATAAGCATATTATTAAGATAGAATATAAATTAACCTAAAGAGAGTTGATTTCGGTATTATAAAAAGTTCTATAGCTATAACAGAGACTTATGGTTTTATAAAAGAGAATTATAATTCTTATGGTTCTTATAATTCCTATTTTTTATTAATTTTTTTGTCATTTAATTTTCATTTAATATAGATAATTATTTATTTGCCACAGTTCATAATAAGGCAAAAAGATAACTTCTGTATCATCAATTTTCATTAGACTATTGTAGTTTAGGTTTACAACAAGCGCTCTTCTTGGCTTATATTTAATAATAAAGCTTCTAAAAGACCTCGAAATATTGGGAGCAGAGTTAAAAGATTTATATTTTACTTCCACTGGTATATAGTCCTTTCCTACTGTAATTATAAAATCAACCTCTGCCTTATCAAGTGTTCTCCAAAAATTAATTGAGATAGAGCTTTGCTCAAAGACGTCTTTTAAAATATTATAAATAAAATTTTGAAATAAAAAACCTATATCAGAAATTTCGCTTGCATTGAATAAATTAAGCGCATAATTTCTAAAACCAATATCTTCAAAATAAAATATAGGGGATTTTGTAATTTCCTTTCTTATATTTTTATAAAATGGGGTGATTCTATTTATTATAAAAGTTTTTTCAAGATACCAAATGTATTTTTTTAATGTTTCAATAGATAAATTTATTGTATTGGAGCATTCAGAATAATTAAAAAGTTTTCCAGTTTGTGAAGCAAGCAATCTTATTAGGTTTGAAACTTTTTCAGTATTTTTAACATTTAACAAAAATGATATATCCTTTTCAATATAGCTTTGATATATTTCGTCCATTTCTGCTTTTTTTTCTGAAATAGTTTCAGCTGTAACTACTCTTGGATATCCACCAAAGTGCAAATACTCATCTAAGTATTGTAAAGATTTGTTTTGCTCAATTTTAAAAAAATCAGAAATTTTGTTTTCATACTTATATGAGGTCTTGTAATTGACAAATTCAATAAATTTAACAGTTGTTAATTTAAAAATTCTTTTTCTTCCTACAAGTGATTCATGAATTTTTTCCTTAAGCTCTAAACTTCCTGAACCTGAAACTATAAATTTATAATTTAGATTTAAATCATATATACCTTTCAAAAATAACCCCGCATTTTCTTTTCTTTGAATTTCGTCAATAAAAACATAGCTTTTTTCTAAACCTAGCTCAAGATTTATTTTAGCTATTAGTTTCTCCTGAGAAGTAAAATATGCTCTATCTGTTTCAACATCAAGATTTAAAAATAATGTTTTTTTGTTATTTTTTAAAAGGTAATCTTTTAGCAGAAGCATAAGAGTAGTTTTTCCAGACTGTCTTGGTCCTATAATTAAGCTTATTTCTTTTTTTTGCAAGTGAGATTTCAGATTGTCAAAAAGTAATCTTTTAATCATATCTACATTTTAACCCAATAATTTATAAAATCAAGTTTTAAAATTATCTCCTAAATGTTTAAATACCTTAAAATTATTGCTGTTATTGGTCAAAGACAAAGCCAGTAAAATCGCACTGATTAAAAAGTTTGCAATGAAATTTGAAATACTGTTTTCCATTTAATTTATAAGAACTTCCTTTTGGATTCCACAAGTATAAATATGATATATGCTTGGATAATTTACTTAAAACTGGTAATGCATTTACCAAAAAAGATGAATTTATAATAAACAAGGGACTTGGATAATTAATAAACAAAGGATTTTGGATAAAAAATAATGTTTATGTTAATCTAATTATACCCCACTATTTCAGTTGAAAAGTACCCCACTATTTAAGTAATATCTTCTGTGTAAATAAGATTATAAATAAGACTACATAGAAAAAGACAGAAGGGATGATAAAATTGATAGACAAACAAAAAATAATAATAAATTAATACAAATAAAGGAAAATCTTAAAATAAAGATACAAGGAAGCTGAGTATTGACAAAAAAACAATAAGAAGATAGAAAAGATAATATTATAAGAAGAAAAATGAGCTACTTAACTTAAAAAACTTAAAGAAATTGTAGTATTTGCCTCAGATATTTCTAACAAACCCAAATACAATTCTTCCTTTAAAAAAAAGATAAAACTAATTTACCAAATAATTTATAAG
>CAYLWJ010000035.1:0-5754 GCA_964387355.1 uncultured Actinomycetota bacterium
TAATTAGATAAAAAAGATAAATTTGAAAATTAAAAAAATTAAGCGCATAAAGAATACTAAAGATTATAAGTTAAAGATTATAAGTTAAAGGTTATAAAAGATATTAAAGATATTTGAGGATAAATATGTGTTTAGAGATAAATAAAAGTAATTTAAGGAAAAAAATATGGCTCATGTAAACTTTGAAAGCTCAAGAGGGCAATTTTTTGAAAAAGATATAGACCAAACCCAAGTAGATAAAAAAGTAATTTTAAAATTACTTTGCTACATAAAACCTTACAGGTTGTTACTTGGAATTACTGTTTTTTTGCTGCTTTTAACTGCTCTTCTTGAAATAGCAGGTCCATATCTAATAAAAGTGGCAATAGATAACTATTTAACCCCAAAAAAATACAGCGGCTTTTTATATATAGTTATTTTATTTGGAGCAGTAATAATTTTTGAATTTGCCTTTAGATTTTTCCAGCAATACTTAACAGAATACCTTGGACAAAAAATAATGTATGACATGAGAATGGATATTTTCCGTCATGTCCAAAAAATGCAAATGTCTTTTTTTGATAAAAATCCAGTTGGAAGAATTTTAACTAGAATTACAACTGACGTGCAAGCTTTAAATGAGCTTTTATCTTCAGGAGTCGTTACATTTTTTGGAGATATATTTATGATTTTAGGAATAACTATAGTAATGCTTACCCTTAATTTAAGACTATCATTAATAACATTTTCTGTCTTAATTTTATTAACTGCTGCAACCATTATTTTTCGAAAAAAAGTAAGAATTTCTTTTAAAACAATCAGGGCTAAAATTTCAAACATGAATTCATATATTCATGAAGTAATCTCAGGAATAACAACAGTAAAATTATTCAACAGGGAAAATTTAAACAATAAAGAATTTGACAATATAAATAGGGAATATACTTTACAGTATTTAAAAACAATTTTCTATTATTCAGTATTTTTTCCTGCCGTTGGACTAATTAGTTCGCTTGCAGTTGCACTGATTATCTGGTATGGAGGCACAAATGTAGTTAAAAACATCTTAACATTTGGAACTCTTGTTGCCTTTATACAATACATTGAAAAATTTTTCCACCCAATAAGTGATCTGTCAGAAAAATTTGGAATTATTCAGGAAGCTGTTGCAGCCTCTGAAAGAATTTTTACACTTTTAGAGCAAAAACCTGAAATAGTATCGCCTGCCAGCCCCATTGTTTTAGAAAAAATTAAAGGTGATATAAAATTTGAAAATGTTTGGTTTGCATATGAAAATGACAACTTTATATTAAAAGATATTTCATTTGAGATAAAAAGCGGAACAAGCCTTGCAATAGTTGGTGCAACTGGCTCTGGAAAAACCTCAATAATTAATATACTTTCAAGATTTTATGAAATACAAAAAGGAAGAATCACTTTAGATGGTATAGATATTAAAAATTTTGATTTAAGTTTTTTAAGAAAGCACATTGGAATTGTAATGCAGGATGTCTTTTTATTTTCAGGAACAATTTTAGAAAACATAACGCTTGGTAACCCCAATATCAGCATGGATAAGGTAATAGAGGCTTCAAAATATGTAAATGCTCATCAGTTCATAACAAAATTGCCGCAAGGATACAATACAGATATTAAGGAACGAGGGCAGCTCTTATCTTCTGGACAGCGCCAATTAATTGCATTTGCAAGAGCACTTGTATTTAACCCTGAAGTGCTTTTGGTTCTTGATGAGGCTACATCAAGCATTGATTCTGAAACTGAGGCTTTAATTCAGGATGCGCTATCAAAGATTATGAAAGATAGAACTACTATAATCATAGCCCATAGACTTTCAACAATTAAAAAAGCAGATAATATTATTGTGCTTTTAAGAGGTGAAATTGTTGAAGAAGGAACACATAGCGAGCTTTTATCTAAAAAAGGTACGTATTATAAGCTTTATAAGTATCAATACCAGATTCAGAGGTAATTTTTTAGCAAAATGTTTTAGCAAATGATTCAAAGAAATGCTTTATGAATTTCAGGTTTTAAAACACTTTTTAAAACATTAACTTTATCAAACATGTTCTTTAATGAAGAGCTAAATTCTTTATATCTTATACATTCCTATTGAAGAAGCCATTTCCATAAAGGTATAAACTTAATTTTTTCTCCCTTAAACACATCTTCCGCCTCATAATCCCAACACAAAACAGTTAAATTCTTGCAATCAAGTTCCCTGCCAGCCTCAATTAGAGCTCTAATTTCCCTTTCTTTTGTCCTTAAATCATCTATTCTGTAGCAGACCTGAATTAACTGCTCAACTTTAAAAGCCTTTTTAATAACAAAATCAACTTCTTTACCACTTCCAGTTTTGTAAAAGAAAAAATCATTATTTGGCTTAAAATTCCTTCTTAAAATTTCTACAAAAACAGAATTTTCAATCAATTTACCAAAATCAAAAGAAAACCTGGAGGATATCTGCCAAAAAAAGCCATTATCAACAAGATATACTTTTTTAGGTGCTTTTATCTGTTCCTTCATTTTAAAAGAAAATCTGTTTAAAGTGAAAATTAAAAAAGCTTCTTCAAGATAGCTTAAGTAATTTTGAAGTGTAACTGTACTTCTAAATCCTAAAATATTTTTTAACTTTAAAAAACTGTACTCAGAGGTTACATTGCTTCTTAGATAGTTATTTAAATCATAAATTTTCTGTGAGTATCTCACATTATATCTTTTTACGACATCTTTAAATAATATTGAATTGGACAAGGTTTCAAGATAGATTTGCGCGTCAAGTTTTTTAACAACTACTTCAGGAAAGCCGCCATCAGTTAGATACTTTTCCAAATAATTAAGTAATTTTCCATGAACCTCAGGGGGATTTATATTCTCTTTGCTTATACTAAAGCCCTGATAATCTAAGAATTCCTTAAAGCTGAATGGAAAAATTTCTATTGGAATATATCTTCCCGTTAATGCTGTTGCTAATTCTCTGCTTAAAAGCTTTGCATTAGAACCTGTAAGTATTAGATTATAGCCTCTCCTGTGAAGTTTATTTACAAAAATTTCCCAGTTTTCTAAATTCTGTATTTCGTCAAAAAATATAAACTTACTGTTAGGATATATCTCAAATATTGCTTTAATGATGTCATCATAATCTTTGACTTTGAGAAGATTTTCATCATCAAAATTTAAATAAGCAAACTCCCTTCCTTTCAGAAGAAGAAAACCTGCTACAGATTTACCAGCCCTTCTTGGACCTATAACTATTTTTATCAAGTCACTATCAATAAATTTCTGCACGTAGGCAAGCTTTTCACGAAAGATATAATCTTTTGACATAAGATTTTCTTTTTCAATTTTGTGCTGATATACTATATTTTTTATCATAATTAGTATCTAGTTGAACAAAATTACTTTATTTTATTCAGTACACTTATTTTATTGAATAAAATTATATTTAGCAAGAATTATATTTAGCAAGAAAAGAAAGTAAATATTGAACAAACTTTTTTCTGCAAACCACCAAAAAATTAAAAATTAAATTTTCAAAGCAAATTACAAATTTTATTTCAGAATGCATATATGGCAACCCTCAAGAAGCTGCCTAAAAATTATGATAGAAGCCTTAATACAGAATTTGAAATTGAGCGCTTAAGTGAAAATAAAATATGTGTTCTTTGCTTTAGGAAAAATTTTGAAGTTTTAGAGCCTAAAGATCTACGCAATGAGCTTAGGGCAACTCCTGCAAAAATTCAAAGAATCTATTCCTGATATTAAATGGAAAAAGTAAAATATTTCTAACAAACAAAAACCAGAATAACCACAAAATCAGTATACCCATTATTTATAATGTATCTACTATATCTATGAATGAAAAATTTACTAACTTTAGATTAAGAAATCTGCCCTCATTCTACTCTTTAAATTTTTTACTGATATTTGTTATGGTTATCCCGACTATTTTTTTACCTCTAAGACGTAAGAATATGCCATCCTCTAACACCTCAGTATCAGTTGCTCTTTGAGGTCGCTCCAAGCTTACATATAGTACATCAGCTTCTTCATCAAAATCAAACCATAAGTGCTTTGACCCAACTTTTTTTATATATGGCAATGCTTCAAATATTTCTTTTACAGCTGCTGTTGCTTCCATATCATTCTCCTCTTAAGAATTTTTTGAATTTTAGTTGTCAGAAAAGCAGTAATTATAAAACCATCGTTATGTTCTTTTGATTCTTTATAGATTACAATAAAAGATTTTCTTTTAGAAACATTTTTTACTGCCCAAAGTTCATCTTCGTCTCCAGCTAACACCCATGTAGGATTACTCACGGTTTCTAAAACATCATAGTAGTATCCCGCCATATCATCATGGTTTTCTACAATATGAGTCCATCTTTCATCACTTAGCCGAATTGGAATACTATTAACAGAATATGTAATATTCTCCATTTTTTCATAGTTCTTAAAATAATAATTTTTTAGGTAATTATAAACGATTTTCCACTAAATTACAGATATTTTTTTTTCAAATACTTCTAATATTTTCCCGCAAGCTCTCCTCAAGCCTTCAAAAATAAAAACTTAAATTTTCAAAGCAAATTACAAATTTTATCTCAGAATGCATATGGCAACCCTCAAGAAGCTGTCTAAAAATAAGGATGGAAGCCTTAATGAAGAATTTTAAATTGATGGTTTAAATGAAATTAAAATATGGGTTCTTTGCTTTAGGACAAATTTTGAAGTTTTAGAGCCCAAAGAGCTACGCGATTAGCTTAAAGCAACTGCTGCAAAAATTCAAAGAATCTATTCCTAATATTAAATGATATTAAATTGAAAAAATAAGATAATCCTGACAAAAAACTGCATAATAGCATTTTGTACGCATCTCCCCCCAATAATTACAAAGATTAATAAGGCTGAAATTAGATAAACCAGCATTTTTGATTTCATCATTATTCCCTCCTTTCTTTCTGGGTAATTTCAATTTTTCATCTGTTTTAAGTTATAAATGATTCATCTACCCAGATATAATTTAATAATAAATAATAATATTCTGGATAAGTAATAACTTCAAATCAATTTCCAATCAAAGTAATAATAATATTATTAAAAGTAATATAGAATTTACTATATTACTGTATCCCTGACAAACAGTTTGCAAAGATAGATGTTAAAATTAAAAACTATTAAATAAAAAATTAAAAAATATTGTTATTCTCCAAAAATATTGACCAAAAATATAATGTAATATATGTAATATAAAAAATATTGCATTATATTTTATAACTTTTATAAATATAATCATAATATTATTTTAAATATAAACTTTTATTGTGATAATAAAGTTTTTTGATTTATTAAATTGTACAATCTAAGCTTGGTGTTTACAGTTTAACACTAAACTCCAAGCAAAATATTAATAAATATATTTTAAACTTTTAAAGCTTTTAAGTAACTTACGTAATATAATTTATTACAAGGTTTTAAAGACCTTTTAAGCTTATAGTATTTATGTGTTCTTTGAAAATTTAAAAAAGTATAGATATCTATCAAGATAAGATTTAAAATCTTTTAAACTTTCATATCTCTTCCTAAGAAGAGAAGGCTTATTAGAATTCTAAAAGGCTGTGTTCTGTTAAATCTTTCTTAAATAGCCATTAGTTAAAGGGCATCTAACTTTAATATATTTGTGTTTTATACCATTAATGTAAAGGTATTCTTCAAACGGATGGTAACTACCCCAGCCTGTTGTGTATTCTTTACCAT
>CAYLWJ010000036.1:0-10378 GCA_964387355.1 uncultured Actinomycetota bacterium
CAGAGAGTATGGCAATCCGGCTTCCCCCGTTACCATGGGATAAGGTATCATGTTGTACCGATAGAGTGCACAGCTAATTATTAGAAAGATTTAGATTTGAATTTAGCTGTGAAGTAGAGTGGCACCGCGGGAATTAAGACCTCTCGTCTCTACGTTTTTATTTTTTAAAAATACTTAATATAATTCTTATAATTCTATAAACATAATAAAAATATAATGAATTATATGTTCTAATATTTTACCTTCTTGACCTTATTATTATCTTACTATTATTTTATGAGCAGAACTTTTAAGTATTTTTAAATAAGTAGAGATGTTAGAGGTTTTTGTTTTTTCTGGGTTATTTTAGATATTTTAATAAAAGATTTTTTGCTAAATTTGATATCTATGATATCTAAATAAATGTGTAAAAAACCTTTGTTAAAAATCGGTTGTAAAGATTGGTTGTAAAAAACTGTTGTAAAAAAATTTTGTTAGAAAATTTTTATAAAAAAACCTTTGTATTTATCATTTTAATTTTTGGAAGGCAAAAGGAAAGAGAAAGAGAAAGGGAAAGGTGATTATTATGCCAAAGCTGCATGCTAATGTTGTTAATGATAATTGGCATAGATTATGGCATTTTTAAAATTCAAATAATAAAAAGATGTAATGATAATAATAAAGATTTAATGATAATATAAATAATGTAAATGATAAAATTGGTTTAAACCATAAATAAGTTATATAAGTGTCTAGAATAATATAAGTAATATATAAAAAATATTTGAAAGGAGATAATTAAAATGGCTTTAGATAATAATGAAAAAAAGATATTACTGTCAGAAAAAGATATGCCAAAACAATGGTATAATATTAATCCAGATTTACCAAAGCCTCTTGATCCGCCAATAAATCCGCAAACAGGTAAAGTGCTTAGCCCAGATGACCTTGCAATACTATTTCCAATGGAGCTTATAATGCAGGAAGTTTCGATGGATAGGTTTATTGATATACCAAAGGAGCTTATAGAAATATATAAAATGTGGAGGCCAACACCATTAGTAAGAGCAGAAAGGTTAGAAAAATTTTTAGGAACACCTGCTAAGATTTATTACAAAAATGAAAGCGTAAGCCCAGCAGGAAGCCATAAACCAAATACTGCGGTAGCACAGGCTTATTATAATAAAAAAGAAGGGACAAAAAGACTTACAACTGAAACAGGAGCAGGTCAATGGGGAAGTGCGCTTGCTTTTGCAGGCAATCTTTTTGATTTAGACGTTACAGTTTATATGGTTAAAGTAAGTTATAATCAAAAACCATACAGGAAAACCATGATGAGAATGTGGGGTGCTAATGTTTTTGCATCTCCAACTGATAAAACTGAATCAGGTAGGGCAATACTAGCTCAAGACCCTAACTCCCCAGGTTCACTTGGCATTGCAATTAGCGAAGCTGTAGAAGATGCAGTAAAAAGTGGTGGACATACAAAATATTCTTTAGGCAGTGTTTTAAATCATGTAATTTTACACCAGACAATAATTGGGTTGGAAGCAAAAAAACAGTTTGAAAAAGTTGGTGACTATCCAGACATAGTAATTGGATGTGTTGGAGGTGGAAGCAACTTTGGCGGTTTTTCTTTCCCATTTGTTCATGATAAATTAAAAGGACAAAAAATTAGAATAATTGCTGTTGAACCTGATGCATGCCCAACACTAACTAAAGGCCCATTTGCATACGATTATGGGGATACAGCTAAAATGGCGCCAATTGTTAAAATGTATACTTTAGGCCATGACTTTGTTCCAGCAGGTATTCATGCTGGTGGTTTGAGGTATCATGGAATGGCTCCTCAGGTGAGTTTGCTTAAAAATGAAAATATTATAGAAGCTGTAGCTGTTCCACAGACAACAGTTTTTGAAGCAGGCATAATTTTTGCAAAAACTGAAGGAATTATTCCAGCTCCTGAAACAACTCATGCTATAAGAGTTGCAATTGATGAAGCGCTAAAATGTAAAGAAACTGGTGAAGCAAAAACTATTGCATTTAATTTTAGCGGACATGGACATTTAGATTTAGGAGCTTTTGAAGCATATCTTGATGGGAAAATAGTTGACTATGAGTACCCTGAAGAGAAAATAAAAGAATCGCTTGAAAAGCTTCCAAAAGTGGGTTAATATGACAGTAAAGTTTAGCTCATATTGATTTAAGTAATATGGGCTAAACTTTATAAAAATTGAAAAATTAATAGTATATGGAAAATTAATAGCATAAATGTATTATCAAATGAAATGAATTAAATTTATTAACTATTAATAAGTAATAATTATGTATGATAAGATATTAGATATTTTATATGATGGTGTTTATTTTGTTGATAAGGATAGAAGGATAACTTTTTGGAATAAAAGTGCTGAAGAAATTACTGGGTATAAAAAAGATGAAGTTGTAGGAAAATTTTGCTATTCAAATATTCTTTCACATATTGATCAGGAAGGAAATAGGCTTTGTTTAAATGGGTGTCCAATTCACCAGACCTTGCTGGACGGTAAAAAGAGGGAAGCTTTAGTTTTTTTACACAATAAAAAAGGCTATAGAATACCAGTAAAGATAAAGGTCACACCATTAATTGATAATGGCAAGATAATAGGTGCTGCAGAAATATTTTTTGACAATACAGAAAATATAATCAATGAAGAAATTTTAAACAGATATAAAAAAGAGGCTTTTTTAGATGAGTTAACATCCATTTTTAATAGACGATTTTTAAAAAATAAAATTGATGCAGATTTAAATTCATTACGAAGATATAACTTGCCATTTGGTATAATTTTTTTAGATATTGATAATTTTAAGCTGATAAATGATACATATGGGCATGTAGCAGGTGATAAAATTCTTATAAATGTAGCAAATACAATATCAAAAAATGTAAGGTCATTTGACACTGCTGGCAGATGGGGTGGTGAGGAGTTTGTTTGTATTATTGAAAATGTAACTCCAAAAAGCTTATTTTCCGTTGCTGAAAAGCTAAGGTTTTTAATTGAGAATTCAGATGTTTACCTTGAAGATGTTAAAACCTATATAAAGGTTACAGTATCAATTGGCGCTACTGTTGCTAAAACTGATGATAATATTAATACGTTGATAAAAAGGGCAGATGATCTAATGTATAAAAGTAAAATACGGGGTAAAAATTTAGTTACGGTTGCTTGAAAGTATCATCAGGAGAGCTTTCAGAGTAGACCTTTTTAGTAAAAATTTAATTACGGTTGCTTGAAAGTTGCTTAACAGTTGCTAATGTTAAGCTTAATTATTCAATTTTTTATAAAAAATGCTTGCATTTTTTAAAATATCTTTATATCATCAGTCTATAAATCAAAAAAGCTTTGGGGATAAATTATAATCTTCATTTTTATTCTAAGATTAATAAAAATCGATAGATAATAACCAAAAAATAAATCGATAATTAATTAATTTATTAAAATATTATTTATAATTTATAAATTTATAGAAACAGTAATACAGAAATTAAGTTATTTTTTTAAGCCACCTATAAAAAATCCATAAAAGGCGATTTATTGATTTTGTTGTTGTTTGTTTTGTTTTTTTGTTTTTTATTACATTAACTACACTATATGAAAAGTAAGGTATAAATTAAAATATTTTAAATTTCGAAAGGAGAGATAAAATTGTCAGAAGATACGTTAAATTTTGATTATAATGGTTTAACTAATGAATTAACAAAGGAAAAGCTAGAAAAATTAGTTCTGGCTGATCTAAAAGAAATTGCAAAGAAACTGCGCGTATCGGGTATTTCAAGTTTAAAAAAAGATGAAATAATTAATAAGATATTAGAATATTCTAAAGAATTAAATAAAGTTACTGAATATACAAATTCTAGTGGTGAGATTGATGGTGGGATTAACTCTAATATAAACGTTTTAAATTCAGATAATGAAAGTAAGGAACTTGAAAAGGAAAATAAGTCATTTGAATATACAGGTTATACAGATGTTACAAATAATACACTCAGTACTGATAGTAAAGACTACACAGACGATATGATTACCGCAGATAGAGCAGATAGCATAGTTACTGCAAATAATCCAGTTAGCACAGACAGTACAGATACAATAGACACCATCGATAAGGCATTAGAGAAGGAAAAGGCTTTTCAGCAGGAAGCATTTGATATACAAGTTGATAAAACATCTGAAAATAAAGTTTTTGGAGCATCTGGATTAGAGCCATTAGAGAATTCTTTAGGGTTAGATGAAAGGGAAGATGGGCTAAGTGTAGAAGTTGAAAATGAAAGAGTTAAAAATGAAGGAGTTGAAACAAAAGTAGAGGCTTCGGAAGAATCAGAGGAGCTGCCAGAAGAAGTACCTGAGGAATTACCAGAAGAAACACCTGAAGAAGCGCTTGAAGAATCACCTGAAGAAGCAGTTGAAGAGGTAAAGAAGCCTGAAGCTGAGGTAGAAGTTTATGAAGAGCGAATGAAAGGTATCCTTGATATTATAAATGATGGCTATGGTTTTTTGAGAACTAACGGTTATCTTCAAGGACCAAATGATATATATGTATCCCAGTCCCAGATTAGAAGATTTAACTTGCGACAAGGAGATGAAGTTTATGGAGTTGTAAGACCTCCTAAATCTAAAGATGGTGAAAAATATAACGCTTTGCTTCGCATTGAAAAAGTAAATGGGTTTGATCCTGAAACAATTAGAAAAAGAAAGCCTTTTGAGTCTTTAACACCAATATATCCTTCAGAAAGATTGAGGCTTGAAACTACTCCTAATAACATTACTGCAAGAATAATTGATTTAATTGCGCCAATCGGAAAGGGACAAAGAGGTCTTATTGTTTCACCTCCTAAAGCTGGAAAAACTACAATATTAAAAGACATTGCTAATAGTGTAGCAACAAATAACCCAG
This sequence comes from uncultured Actinomycetota bacterium, assembly GCA_964387355.1. Taxonomy (GTDB): domain Bacteria; phylum Actinomycetota; class Humimicrobiia; order Humimicrobiales; family Humimicrobiaceae; genus Calidifonticultor. Next base: position 4,918 of record CAYLWJ010000036.1, read on the forward strand.
AAGTTTATATAATAGTTTTGCTTGTTGATGAAAGACCTGAAGAAGTAACAGACATGGAGCGTTCAGTTAAAGGTGAAGTTATAAGTTCAACTTTTGATCAACCTTCAGAAAATCATATACAGGTTGCTGAAATGGTTTTGCAAAGGGCAAAGAGGTTAGTTGAGCATGGCAAGGATGTATTAATTTTACTTGATAGCATAACAAGACTTGCAAGAGCTTATAACCTTTCTATTCCTGCAAGCGGTAGAGTTTTATCTGGTGGCGTTGATTCTACTGCGCTTTTTCCTCCAAAGAGATTTTTTGGAGCTGCAAGAAATATAGAATTTGGTGGAAGTTTAACTATCCTTGCAACTGCATTAATTGATACCGGCAGTAGAATGGATGAAGTAATTTTTGAAGAGTTTAAGGGAACTGGAAATATGGAAATTAACCTTGATAGAAAACTTGCAGATAAAAGGATATTCCCTGCAATAGATATTACTAGGTCTGGAACCAGAAAAGAGGAGCTTTTAATGGATGAAGAAGAAGCAAATTTAGTATGGAAACTTCGAAGAATAATACATGAAAAAGATCCAGAAGTTGCAATAGAGCAGCTTATAGATTATATGAGAAAAACAAAAACTAATAGGGATTTTCTAAATATAATAAAAGCAAGCTTATCACAAAACAGTAAAGCAACATTTAACTCAAAACTTTAATTAAGGCTAGTATTTTTAAAATACGAGTTATAGAAATAAATATTGACATAATGAAATATTGAAATAATGATATTAATGATGTATATATGTGTCGTTAATTTGTTATTAAAAAAATATAAAATTTTATAGATTACTAATTAAAGATTACTAATTAAAGATTGCTAATTAAAGATTGCTAACATTTGATTATGAAAAGAACACAAATTTATATAGATGAAAATATTTATAATGATATTGCAAAAGAAGCAAAAAGCGAAAAAAGAACTGTGTCTGATATTATAAGAGAAATGCTTGCAAGAGAATTAAGGTTAAGAAAAAGACAAAAATCTGCTAAGTCTGCAGAAATTCTCATGAAACTTGCTAACATTGCAGTAGAAGGTCCATCAGATATATCTGTCAAAGGCGAAGACTATTTTATTGAGGAGCTAACAAAGTGAGTGTATTTGTTGACGCTGGGATAGAAAAAGCTTTTAGTTTTGACAGGCATTTTAAAATACTTGGAATTTCTCTAGTTGAATCTCAAATATGATTATTTTTCGACTTTTAAGTCTCAAAATAAAAAATATCTATCATCCTAGTACAAAAAATGACCATAACCTTTAAATAGATATTTTCTTAACTATATTTACTTGTTTATTATATTTTTATTTTTAAGTTTTTATTATGAAAAATTTAAGTTGTTTTAAAATGTAAACCTTAAGTTAGGGAACTTAACATAAACAAAAGCAATGAGATTAAAAAATAATTTAAAAAAAACTTTAAAAAAGTTATATTTCTTTATTTATCTTTTTATAATATTACTTTTTAGTTTTTGTATTATTCTGAATTTAACATTGTTAACTGGTTGTAAAAGCGGTAAAGTTATTAAAACATCTCAAACAGATTTATTTTATATTTCAATAAAGGACATAATTAAAAATCCTGATTCCTTTAAAGATAAATATGTTGTAATTAAAGGGTATGGAGTTATTACTGCAACTTTTCCTTTACCTCCTGGTTATATTGGATTAGATAAAAGAACAGTATTTGTAGATTCATTTAAAGACAAAATTATTGCAAATATAGAATATTTAAATAAAGAAACTTTAAATCTTGATAATCTAAGATTATATGACCCAGAAAATTTAAGAGAGTTTGAAGGATATATCAGAATATTTAGCGGCCAAATTGGTGCTCCAGTATCAATAAAATATGAAACTTTCCCTTACTTTGAGATAAGGAAAATAAAGTTAAATTAAGCATATTATTTGTATTTTTTTAAAAAACCTTCCTTAATTAAATAGCTTTCTATAGACATAATAATATTTTCTGCAATCGTTAATATCTTGTTTAGCTTTGTAAGAATTTAATTCTTCCTCATACTCATAATCTCCGATTTGCCTGTCTTTAAAGAGAGGCTCGAATTTATATTTTTTAAAGCGTGATTTTTCATATATAAAAGCAGTTATAACTACGTTATATTCCCAGGCAATTTCCCAAACAAAAATATCATATTTTATGAAATTTTATGAAAAATTTATTGACATAAGATTAATTTTTATTAAAATATAAGTAAATATTTCATGATATATAAAAAATATACATAAAAAAATCAAAAATAATCAGAGTAAATAGTCAAAGTAAAAAGTAAAATATAGGTTTTTAAATGCTTCAACAGACAAGAAAAGAAGAAATAATAAGGTTGCTTCAGGAAAAAAAGGAGTATTTGGTTGAAGATCTCTGTAAAAAATTTTCTGTTTCTCTTTCAACAATTCATAGGGACTTAAATGAGTTAGAACGTGAAGGACGTATAAAAAAAATCCATGGCGGGGTACTTTTAAATGTTATTGAAGACATTGAAACTAGAAACACAATTAGGTTAAAAACAAATATAGATTTAAAAAAAAGAATTGCAAATAAAGCATTGGAATTTGTAAATAACGGTGATTGTATTTTTGTTGATAACTCAACAACTTGTTATTATTTTGCCAAAGCTATAGCTGAATCTAAAATACAGGATTTATTAATTATTACTAATTCGTATTTGATACCCGGACTTTTTACCAGAAATGAAAATATTCAAGTAGTTTCAACTGGCGGATATCTTTTAAAGGAGTTTAACTGTTTTGTAGGGCCAATGGCAATAACAACAATTGATAAATTTAATGGTGATAAATTTTTCCTTTCCACTGCTGCTATTTCAATAGAAGGACAGCTTAGTGATACCTTTAGGCCTGAATCTGATGAAATAAAAAGAGAAATGTATAAAAGATCAAGGGAAAGTATTTGCTTGGTTGATTCTACAAAATTTGGGAAAATTGGCCAGAATAGGGTTTTTTTAATATCAGAAATAAATGTAATTATTACAGATAATTCATGCAGTCAAGAAACACGAGAAGAATTTATAAAGATTGGAAAAGAGTTAGTTATTGCTTAATAGATGCAGCAAAATTGAAAAATTAGAAATATTTTCTTAGTAAATTGTGTAAATAAAAGACTTTATCAGGAGATTTGATGAATAATTTGTTAAAAGATTTTACAGAAAAAGATAATGAAATTTATAATGAGGAATTTTTTAATTTTTTACCCGATAAAATTATTGATTCACATGTTCATTTATGGAAAAGGGAATTTTTCCAAAAAGAGGTCTTGCCTGAAAGACAAAAGTCTAACCCTTTTGCAGACCCTGATATAATTGATGGCTTTACATTTGAGGATTTTAACAAAACGGCAGAGAAACTGTTTTTTGGCAAAACTTACGAAGGTGTTTTTTTTGCGTTGCCTGTAAAAGAAATTAATTTGGCTAAAGCTAATAGTTATATTGCAGATGTTTGTTTGAAAAACAATGCTTATGGTCTATACGTACCTGAGCCTGATTTAAAAACAATTCCAGATAACTTTTTTGAAAATAGATTTATTGGATTTAAGCCATATCCAGACTTAGCTGAATATAATCAGACTAATGATTTTTCAAAACTTGATATAGATGTAAGTATTTTTGATTTTATATCAAAAGCTGTACTTGATTTTTCTAATAAATATGGGCTTATAGTTTTAATTCATATTCCTCGAAAAGGAAGGCTAAATGACAAGAGAAATATTGATGAAATTATTTCTATTTGTAAAAAATATCCAAATATAAAGGTAATTTTAGCTCATGCAGGCAGGTCTTACTGCTATAGTGATATAAAAGATAATATTAAATTATTAAAAGATTTGGATAATTTATTTGTTGATACAGCTATGATTAACAGCTATTCAGTAAATAAAGTTCTTTTAGAAGAGCTTGGACCTGAGCGAGTTTTATATGGCAGTGATTTAAGTGTAGCAGCTCTAAAGGGTAAAAATATTGATATAAATAATAAGCATTATTTTGTAACAGATAAGCCTCGTCCCTGGAGCTTATCTTCAAGTGATATGAAATTGGAGGATTTTACTTACTTTATTTATGAAATCATAAGGGCAATAAAAATTGCAATAAAAAGTTTAAACCTAGATCTAAAGGCGATAGAAAAAATATTTTATCAAAATATTAAAAATATAATTGATGATATAAATATTTATTTGTAAATTAAAGAGGTTTATATTTAAATTTTTTTCTAGAAGGGTTAATAATTAAAGGCTTTAAAAAAAAGGGGGTCTACTAAATTGCAAGATTTTAAGTTTAGCATTTCTCAATGGGCACCATTTAGAGATGAAGAGGTATGTGAAAGAGTAAGAAATATAAAAAGGAAAGACATTGAAAAACATTCGAACCCAAATCTTTCTATAAAGATATTAAAAGATACTGACATATCTTTTATGAATGCTTGGGATATCTTTAATAGAATTAAACAGTCTTCAGAAGAGAATAAAAAACTTGTATTAATACTTCCTCAACCCCATCCATTATATAGCAAGGTAGCTTATCTTATAAACAAGTTTAATATAAATTGTAAAAATCTATGGACATTTAATATGGATGAGTGGGCAGATGAAGATGGTAATATAGCTCCAGAGACTTATAGAAATGGTTTCTTATATGCAATGAAACATAACTTTTACTATCAGATAGAAGAAAAACTTAGACCTCCTGAGAATCAGATAATTGGACCGACAAACAAAAATTTTAAAGACTATGAGAAAATGATAGACGATTTAGGTGGTGCAGATGTTTGTTATGGTGGTATAGGTTGGAGCGGGCATCTAGCTTTTATAGAGCCTGGTTCACCTGAATTTAAAGCAAATAGTCTAGAAGAATGGAAAGAAATGGGTCCAAGAATAGTAACACTTTCTCCTTTTACTATTGCACAAAGTAGCCTTGATCCTGATTTTGGCATGAGTGGAGATTGGTCAGCTATTCCACCTAAAGCAGCAACAATTGGTCCACGGCAAATTCTCCAAGCAAAGCTAAGATGTTCTTGGAACAGCTTTACAATAAGCCAAACACTAGTATCATGGCAGAGGTTTACTGTAAGACTTGCCTTATTTGGGCCGGTTACACCAGATATTCCAGCCTCTATGCTACAGCTTGCACCAAGTAATTTTTATATGTCAGAAAGTATTGCAAAAGATATTGAGCCTAGTTTTGAGCATAGTTGGTACTAGTGAGATCTAATAGAGATATTAGGACGAGAAAAATATAATATAATATTGCCTATATTAGTAGTTTAGTAAAATAAATTTTTAAAGTCAAACTAAATAAAATATTTCTTGTATTACTAAAAATTGGATAAAGGAGGTGATGTAAAGCTACATAAAATAATTTTTTAAAAATACAAAGTTAAATTAGCATTAATTTAGGA
>CAYLWJ010000037.1:0-4565 GCA_964387355.1 uncultured Actinomycetota bacterium
CTACTTGATTTGTTAATAATTTTAATATTAACATTGAAATTGTTCCCAGAACATCTGCCTCACACCTAGTAACAATCCCATCACTATTTAAAAGTGAATTTACAAGGCATCCTGTCATCTCTTTAACAGGCATAAGCTTAGGCCAGCATGAAAAAGCAACAGCATCGTAATCATTCTCAACACAATTTTTTTTAATTGCTAAATACATTTTAACTGATTCAACAATCTTATCCATGCCAACCCTTTGAACTTTACATTTTGAAAGAACTCTATTTAGCTCTTTTTCAACTAACTCCTTTGGTATTTTATCACCTAAACTCCATACATCTTCTATTTCATATCCTTTAAAACATCGACACCAAGATTTTTATAAATTTCTCTTGTGTTTACAATATGATTAATATGCACATTAGCAAGTTTCCCAATCTGCGCAACTCTTGCATTTTTTATCCCTTTTAATGCCTTTAAAGAGTTAATTGTAATATCAAATCTAGGTTTAAAAAACTTATTGTTTATGTCACCAAAAAACCATTTTGTTTTTTTAGGATTTCCTAAAAAATTATGTTTTGAGATTCCAGAATTTTGCTTAATATTAACTAAGGAAGCCAGGGGCATAGGTCCTTCATCAGATAATTCTTCAATTGCTCATAACCCAAAAAAAGCCCTTGATTTCATTATTTCATAAACATATCACCAATAATATAGGAAGGGTGAAATAATTGGACAAAATCTAAATCTTTGCTATCTATTTCTTTTCTAATACTAACAGCCTGCTCATAATTTTGCATAATTGTATCAATATAATACAACTCAAAATCATATTCTTTTGCCATCTCTTCAAGATTTTTTTATAAGATTTAAACATTTCTAAACCTTTAGTAGAGAAGCCTTCCATAAACCCAGCGAAAAATCCAACTTTCAATTTTTCCATTATGTTAATCTCCTAATTACTTATTAACTAATTACTTAAAATTAAAAATGACTTACAATTTTAAATCTAAAAATAGACCTGTTTTAATGTTTTTTTCCAATTTTTCAAATATTTCGTCTGCTTGTTTTAGTTTTGTTATTAGCGGTGGTTTTATTTTTAAGACATTCTTTCCCTTACCAGAGCCACCTAAACCAAATATTATACCGTTATTTAGTCCTTTCTCTCGAAGCAAATTACACCCTTCATAATCCGGCTCTCTTGTTTCAGGGTCTTTTACTATTTCTAAACCTATGTGAAACCCAAGCACTCTAATATCGCCAATTTGAGGAAATTTAACTTTTAAATCATTTAAATTATTTTCAAGATAAGAACTTACTTTTTTGACGCACTCCAGTGGTCAATTCTTCCAAAGGCTGTCTGTATGCAGTCCCATATTAATACTATATTATACTTGGTACAAATTTCTCTAACACCTTGTAAATATTTCTTTGTGAATATAATTTGTCCACCGCTAGCTTGAAGTGGTTCCATAACTAGCGCGAATACTGGACCAGTTGAATCATATTTTATCTGCATTTCAAGAGCTTCCAGACATTTTCTATCTACTTCATCTTTGTCATCTTTATTAGAAACTTCAAAATATGGTCTATAATAATAAGGAGCTGGAACTCTAATAAAATTTTGTGAAAAGTGCGCAAGATTTGCTCCACCACGATACTTTCCATATGCAAATGTCCCTGTCAGTGATACTCCAGTTGTTACAAAAGAAGTCCTATGATAACCACCATATAACGATATAAAATTATGAGCATTAGGCCTATTTATTATTGCAACTTTTAGAACTGCTTCAATTGATGCACCTTCTCCTATTGTAAACATAACTCAATTTAATTTAGGAGGAAAAAGTTGTGCAATTTTTTTAGCTAATAGGTATCTTGGAACAGTATAAAAACCAGTATGAAAATGAACAGAAATGTCAAGCTGCTCTTTTATTGCTTGATTTATTTCTGGATGGCTATAACCTAAATTTAGCGCCCACGACTGAATTGTAAAGTCTATATATTGTTTTCCATCAATATCATAAACATATGCTCCGTTCCCTCTAACTAGACTTATTCCAGGAGTTCCGCCTCCAAGCATTAAAAACTTTTCGTATTCCGGAATATCTTCTTTTTTAAATTCTAAGATTTGTTTAATTATAGAGTCTAATTTTAAGCTCTAAATGACTTTAGCTAAACAGTTAATTAATAAAATTTAGTTTATAATTAATTTGATAATAAAATACAAAAAATATATCATAAATCTTCAAAAAAAATAATTGCACTAAGTGATTCATCTAAGTTTAATACTAAATTACTTTATAAAATTGGCCCAATAAACATGCTAGATATACTTGTAACAGATAAAAATTTAGATACAAAAATTTCAGAAAAAATAGAAAAATTAGGGGTTAAATTAATAAAAGTTTAAAATTTTCTACTTACAACAACTTACATCTGCTCAAATTACTTACAATTACTTTTTTTCCACTTTCTTAACTCTTTTAAAGGCAATGTATTTATCACATCATCTTTTTCGAGCCATGCACGTCTAGCAATTTCAACACCTAACTTTATCATGGAAAGATTGTCTATTCTGTGCGAATCGGTATTAATTACAAGCTTGCCTCCCATATTTTTAAAATGCCTAGCAAAGTTTTCATCTAAATCAAGCCTTAAAAGATATGAATTAATTTCAAGTGCTTTATTATTTTTTAAAGCAGCATTTAAAATTTCTTCCATTTTTAATTGATAAGGAGCCCTTGCACCAAAAACAACTCCAGTTGGGTGAGCAATTGCGTCAACAAATTTATTTTCAATAGCACTTATAATTCTTATAGTGTTTTCTTCTTCTGTATTTAAATAGCTTGAATGCATAGAGGCTAAAACAAACTCTATTTGCTTCAAAATCATATCATCATAATCAAGTTTTCCTTCCCCTTTTATATCAACTTCAGCACCTATTAAAATATTAATACCTTTAACTTTTTTTCTAAGCTCTTTTATGTAATTGATTTTTTTTATCATTCTTTCAGAATCCAGTCCATTCCCATATTTATTACTTATTGTATGATCAGCAATTGAAAAATATTCATAATTGTTTTCTTTACAATAAGTAATGATGTCTTCTATTTCTATTAAACCATCGCTCCATGGCGAATGTATGTGCAAATCTCCCTTAATGTCTTTGACTTCAATTAATTTAGGAAGTGAAAATCTTTGTGCCAGCTCTATTTCGCCGTTATTTTCTCTTAATTCAGGCAAAATATACTGCATATTAAGGCATTTATAAATTGCAAAATCATCAGAATAATCATTACAATTATCAAGATTTATGCCCCTGCTTTTAGCAATGTTATTAATTTTTAAAACATGATTTTTATTTCCTGTAGTAATAAAAAGATCTATTGCCCATCTTTTTTGAGTAGTAATTATAACTTCTAGATTTATGTCGAAAATAGTTTTATAAGAAGCACTTATATTTTCAATCTCTTTAGTAATTTTTAGAATATCTTTAATAAAATAAAGATTTAAAAAACTTTTTAATAACTTTTCACTTTTATCAAAATCACAATTATTTAAATTAAATTCTGGCAATACCAATATATCAATATCTTTAATAAAAGGCTTTTTTCTTCGTATAGAGCCAGTAATTTGAGCTTTCTTTAATTCTTTTAATTTATAAAACTCATCTAAAATTTTACCCAGGAAAAAATCAGTATATCCTTTTGGATAAAGGTCTTTTATTTTTTCGAAATATTCAAAAGAATATATAAACCTATCAATGTTATTTTTAGTAATAAGATTTTTATCATCGCTTTTTTCACTTGTTATATTATCATTTGTAAAGTTACTAAATTGGCCATCAGAATTGCTGTTTAATAACTTTTTATATATAGTTTTATCATCTATACAGTTTTTTAAGTCATCAATATTTTTTAATTTAAGTGTATCATAAATTTTAAATACCCTGCTTTTACCTAAACCGCTTACCCTAATAAACTTTATTAAATCTTCAGAATACAATTCTTTTAATTTCTCATAATCTTTAATTTGTCCTGTTTTAAAATATTCTGAAAGCAAATTAAAAACATTATCAGTAATTCCAGGTAGGTTTTTAACTTTTCCATTTTCATATGCTTCTGCAATATCACCAGAGTAATCTCTTATTGTTCTGGCAGCTTTAGTAAACTCCATTACCGTATCATAATTGCCGCCTTTTCCTTTATAAATCTCTGCAAGATTTGTAAAAATATTAGCAAGTGTAAAATTTAACATTAAAACTCCATCAATAAAATTATTAATAAATTATCAATAAAAATACCTAAATAATTAAACAACTAATTAATATAAATTTCCAACTATTAATATCAACCATATTTTTTATATAATAAAATGATTATTAATATTAACCGATTTATTCAACATCATATCATTTCAAATACAATTAAAAAATTTATTCTAAACATTTAAGTAATTAGAATAATTATTTATTGATTAAAAATCAATTAAATTATTAGGTAAGTATGATAAAAAATTAAACATAACAGTTGTTTGCTGAAGTAGATAAAGAAAAGTATTGTATTACTAGATTA
>CAYLWJ010000038.1:0-4989 GCA_964387355.1 uncultured Actinomycetota bacterium
CCTTAGACCATCTCCTAATAAATTTAATCCTAGTATAGTAATAGATATTGCTAACCCTGGAAAAATTGCTAACAATGGGTAATCAGTCATATATTGTCTAGCATCACTAAGCATCCTACCCCAACTTGGACTAGGAGGAGGTGGGCCTAGACCAACAAAACTAAGCCCAGCTTCAATAATAATAGCTTCAGCAAAAGCAACCGTGGCTTGTACAATTATTGGGGAAATACAATTTGGTAAAATATGAAAAAACAAAATATTAAAATTTTTTTGACCAATAGAAACAGCTGCCTCAACATAATCTTTTTGTTTATTTGCAAGAACAGTACTTCTAACAACTCTGGCGAAAATTGGTATGTAAATTATTCCTATAGCAATTATTACATTTAAAGTGTTTGGACCTAATATTGCTGCTAAAGTAATAGCTAATAAAATAGTTGGAAAAGAAAAAATTGTATCCATTATTCGCATTAATATAGTTTCGACAATACCTCCGTAAAAACCAGCAAAAGCCCCAACCATCGTTCCAATAATAGCTGATATTAAAACAGAAAATATTCCAACAGTCATAGATATTCTTGTTCCAAAAATAACGCGTGAAAATAAATCTCTTCCAAATTGATCAGTTCCAAATATATGTAATTTACTTGGAGGGGCTAAACTATTACTAGAGTCAACTAAAAATGGGTCATATGGAGCAATAAAATCTGCAAAAATAGCAACTAAAATTATTATAAATATGATAAATCCTCCAGTAATTGCTAATTTGTTATTAAAAAACATCCTAATTATTTCTATAAAATGATCCTTTTTACTTGTAATTAAAAAAGAATCAATTTTTTTTGAGTCTAAATTTTTAATATTCCTATTGTTCTTATTCATCATATTTTTTAAATTAAAAGGTTAAAAAATTTACTCAAGCCTAATTTTTGGATCTAAAAATCTATAAAAAATATCAACTAAAAGATTTATTAATACAAATAAAAATGCGGTTATTAAAACAACTCCTTGCACTACTGGATAATCACGATTGCTTATTGACTGTAACACTAATCTGCCTATTCCTGGCCAAGCAAATATCTGTTCAACTATAACTGTTCCACCAAGTAAATAACCAAATTGCATACCTATAACTGTAACAACTGGTATTAAAGCGTTTTTTAAAGCGTGCCTTAAGATAACTACTTGCTCCTTAAGTCCTTTAGCTCTTGCAGTTTTTATATAATCTTGATTTAAAACATCAATCATTTGAGACCTAGTCATTCTTGTTGTATGACCAGTTAAAACAAAACCAGCAGACAATGCAGGTAGAATCAAGTGCTTTATTGACATTATCGGGTTTATCAAAAAACTTTCATATCCCATCGATGGTAACAAACTAAGATAAGACGCAAAAAATAAAATTAACATAATACCTAGCCAAAATTCTGGTATTGAAACACACAATGCAGCAAAAACCATTACACTGATATCAAATTTTGAATTTCTTTTATATCCAGCAATGATACCTAAAAATATAGAAAGTATAGATGAAAAAAATAATGCTGCTGTTGATAATATTATAGTTGCTGGCAATTTTTTTAATATTAATTCTAAAACTGGTTCTTTAGACCTAATTGATAGGCCAAAATCACCCCTTAAAATATTTTTTAGCCATAAAATATATTGAATTACTATGGGCTTATCCAAATTAAGTTGTTTTCTTAATTCTTCAATTTGTTCTGGCTTTGCTCTGATTCCAAGCATTATTTTGATTGGATCACCAGGAATCATATGGATTAATGAAAAAACTATGATTGAGATTAAAAATAATACAACAAAAACGTATAATAATCTTTTTAAAACATACTTTAACATTTTCTTATTACATTAACCCTATATTACTAAAAAAATATAACTGATCAATCCAAGTTTGTTTTTATCTTAAGTAAATTTGCTAAATAAATTAACTCATCTTTTATATTACTAGTTACTAAACATGTAAAACCACTGTAAGAGTTTTGTAAAAATTTATCAATATCACCTTTTATTTTCACATAAGCCCAAGGAAGTTTAGGGGGAAACTGATCCCACTGGTCTTGAACAATATAATCTGTATCTTTAGGATAGAAAGTTTCTCCCTCGGATAAATGTAGATAATAATTATCTTTAATTTTTGAAATCATAACCAAATTGACTAAACTAGGCTTAAATATTGCATTATTTAAACAAATTCCCCCCATATGACTCTCAAACCTACTTTGGTAATCTAAACATATGTCCTTTGTAGATTCAGACATACAAAAATTACCAATACCATCAGATCTTAAAGAAATTGTATTATTACAAAAATCAATTCTCATAATATCCGGTCTGTAATATATTGATTCTTTATTTGTCAATAAACTCAATATATACATAGTAACTGCACCCTTAGTATCACTATTACAAGTACTTACAAAACCTTCATTTAATAATAGGTTTTGTGCCAAACATGCACCTACATAATTATTGCTTAAATCATTAACACATTTTATTGAACAAAAATCTATAAAATTTTTATCTATAATCTTTTTTAATGCTAAATACAGCCTTATAGACCTTTCAAAAATTTCATCTAATTTTGCAACTACTTGTATCCTTTTTGAAATATCGTAATAAACTTCTTTAACCTCATCTTCAGAAAATTTTTCTGCTTCTGTTACAATGGTAAGAGGATCAAAATCTTCTACGCTTATACCGAAAAATTTAATTAGCTCATTTTGACTAACTTCAGAGGATGTTATACCTAAACTGACTCCTCCAAATCTGCCAAAAATAGATTTCTCGAGCCTTCTTTTTGTATGACTTGCTTTAATAAAAGACAATAATTTTTTTATTGCTGCTCCATTACTTATATATGAATAAAAAAACTCAAAATCTATATCACCAACTTCACTAAAAGACCCCTTTAGTGTTAAACCAGAAGCCAGAGCATTTTCACCTGGAACCCATATTACAATAGGCCTTTTCATTAATCGAGCAGATTGTATATAAGAATTAGCGTTCACCCAAGAACCAACAAAATAGATAACACAATCTACATCTTCAGCTATGAACTTATCAGTTGATTTTATCGCATTATAAATGCTGTCAATTATATTTCTGCTGCTATCTTCAGAATATTTGATTACCTTAAGGCCTTGCTTTTCCAAAATCTTAACTAATTCATTTGCTGTATTAGTACAATTTAAAGCTGTGCCTGGGTCAATAATGCTACCTTCCCAATTTAAAACATGTTGAGCAGCTAATACTGTAAAACCCACTTTTATCTTTCTAAAATCCATAATCCTAAGTCCTTTACAATAATTCCAATTTTTGAGATTAAATTATCACTTAACTTAAAATTATAATTAATACTATTATTCATTATAACGAGCAAACCATTATTTTTATTTTGTTAAAAATGGTATACCTTTGTTATTATCAAAAATAAAATCATTTCTACCGTTAAATTCAACACCTTTTAAATATGTTCTATAACCATAACTAAAAGGTGTATTAACCAACCAAACAATAGGAACATCCTCCCATATTAAACTGGTAACTTGTTCATAAAGCTTTTTTCGATAATTAAAATCATTAGAAATTGCCGCTTTGTCCAACAAAGCATCAATTTCTGTATTGTTATAATTCATATACCATTGGTTAAAAGCACCACCAGTTTTAAGAACAATTGACCAAATTATTTCAGGATCTAGAAATAAATTATTTGCTAACATATGTGCATCAAAATCCATATTTGTTTCCCTGTCAATAAAGGTAGCAAATTCGTCTATTTCTAATTTTGCATTGAGTCCAATCTTTGTTAATTGAGATTGTATAATTTCAGCAATTTTATCTAATTTCAATACATTAGTAGTGCTTATATTGAATTCAAATCCATTAGAATAACCAGCCTCTTCTAAGAGCTCTCTGGCTTTAGCAATATCTGGCTTTGGTCTATCAATATCCATATACCATACGTTACCTCTTGGCCACAATTCAGTCGCAACAGCTGCCTGTCCATGGAATACAGTTTCAATAATTGCATTTGGATCTATGGCATAAAGAATAGCCTTTCTAACTCTAATATCTTTAAAAGGCTCAAACTCTTGATTCATTCCAAATGCATATGCCCACTGTAAAGAGCCCTCGTTGATGCTTAGTCTATAATCTTCAGAAGATGGATTACTTATTTCTTTTATCAAAATATTCTCTGGCGGGCTTAATATTATATCTGCCTCTCCAGTTTTTAACGCAGTTAACCTAACAGTTTCATCAGAAATAACTTTAAAAGTTATTTTTTTTACTGTAGGTGTACCTGCCCAATAACCTTCAAAAGCTTCAAGAATAAAATAGTTATCAGGTTCCCATTTCACAAATTTATAAGGACCAGTACCTATAGGAGTTAAAATTGTATTATCATCATTATAAGATTCTTTTGCAACTATTGGTCTTTGGCCTGATGCAATTCCATATAAAAAAGGTGCATACGGTTTCTCAAGCGTCATTTTGATTGTGTATTCATCAATTATTTTCATATCTTTAATTATTGAAACATTGTCCAGCCATTGACATGCAGTTTCAGGCTTCAATGCCCTCTCAAATGAAAACTTAACATCTTCAGCTTTCATTTCACGACCATTATGAAACATAACACCTCTTCTTAAATAAAAGGTATACTCTTTTCCATCCTCTGAAACTTCCCACTTCTCCGCTAAACTAGGCACTATTTTTAAATCTTTTGTTAAATCTACTAATCCATTATACAAAAGCTGTTTCATTGCCCAACCAGTAGCACCACCTTCTGCCTGTTGGTCTAAAGTTATTTGATCTTCAGGAGTCCCAATAACTATTTCTTCTATACTTTCAAAAGATTGCTCTTTAACATCTTTTTTGCTACATCCAAAAAAACTAAAAAAGAAAGAAAAAATTACAAAAAACAATACAATTGCAACCATAAAAGATCTATTCTTATACATACTACTT
>CAYLWJ010000039.1:0-5205 GCA_964387355.1 uncultured Actinomycetota bacterium
AGGTAGCCAGAATATCAATTCGTCTATTACAAAGATAAATTTAACTAGTTTAATTAAAAAATTTTTTATAATTAATTTTTTTTGTTGCTTTGCAAAATCGGAAGGAATATTTTTTGATTTATAAATGTGTCTTGGTTCAAAATATTGTGTTCTGTAAATTTTTACATTTTCTGATAATTCGTTCAGGGCGCTGGGATCATGAAAATTTTGTGCATCGTTTTTTACGGTAAGAATATGTGGTTCCCAACCTAATTTCGGTAAATATTTGGCAAATTTTGACAATCTTATGGTTCCGGCGCTGGCAATAGGTGGAAAATAAAATGATATCATTAAAATTTTTTTCATGAAATTTATAAATATTTATAGAGTGCGTATATTAGTTATGTTGGTAATTTGGCGGTTTTGGATTTCTTAATTTTTATTTTTTTGAATTAGCTTGCTATATATATTTATTGCTAGTCCGCTCAGATCAAGTTCGGAGATATAGTATTTTTCCGTCAAAGAAAACATTGATGTGACCCTAGTCTCAGCCTAAGTCAAAAATCCTGCCCTATGTTTCCGTGAAATGCTTGCTAAAGTTTAGCTAAATATGATTTTCCAAGTGCTTTATTAGTAAAGATTTTTTTGTTAAATTTTGTCTGTCAATGAATAACTTATCGCAGTTGCGCTAGATTTTGTCAACGGTAGAATTATTTCCTTGATAATTCTTCGTTATATTTTGTCATTTTATAAAATTTGGAGTAAGGATAAACAAGTATATCGTAAAATAAATTTATTTATTAATCGAAACATCGATAATTTTTTTTAATTTGAGCTTATTAGCAAGGTAGCTGTATTTTTTAAGGCAACGTTTTCTAGCTAGTTTGGCTCGTTTTTTTGCTTCTTGTGGATTATCATAAACCTGCTTTATTTTTTCATAAAGAGATTGTGGATCATCGGGTTGGTAAACATACCCGCAGTCATTAAGAATTTCGTCCATTTCAGATACTTTTGAGGCAATTATAATTTTTTCCATTGACATGGCGTCAAATATTTTTGCCGGGATCTGGTAGGCGGCTGGGACCTCTTTCTTTTGAGGGATTACGTATATGTCGCATAAACTGATCAATTCGGGGAGTTTTTCAAATGGCTGCTGCGGTAAAACGGTATAGTTTTCTCTGGCAAGTTTATTTTTTATTTTTGAAAATATTTCAAGGTCATATTTTGAATTGTTACTTCCTGCCAAAACAAAATGAAAAGGTAATTTTTCTTGTTGCATTTTATTTAAAGATTCTATGAGAACTTCTAATCCTTTGTGACGACGGAGTGTTCCAAAAAACATAATTATCTTTTTATCGAGCGGTAAATGATATTGAATTTTCAATTCAGTCGAATTGTAATTGGAAGGATTAAGTTTTTCAGTGTCGCGGGCGTGGCAAATTATCTGACCACCAAATTTTTCTTTTAGTTTCCTATTGGATACGATCATAAATTTTTCTTTTTTTGCTTTGTGTTCGGCAAGATAATTACCCAAGATTGAATCCGGCCTGGTAACATAAAAGATGTCTCTAAAAAATTTGAAAATTTTTAGGGGTGTTTTTAATTTGCGGTAATCATTTATAATAAAACCCAGATCCCAGTCATCTATGTCTATGACGATAGGTTTTTTTTCGAGTCGCGAAATTTTTTTACTGAAGATATAGCTGGTGTAAGCGGTTTTACCCGACAGTATCACGTCACCTGTCACCAAGGATGCAAATCTTTTAAAATCTTTTTTCAAGTTAAAAGTTGATCCCGTGGTTAGGTAACTTTTAATAGGAATTTTTGAGTGCTTAAGTGGAGGCCAGATAGAATCTCCGAATTGAGCACCGATAATTTCAATATCGTAAAATTCGCTAAGCATTTCGGCCAAAATATATATTCTGCCTAGGCAATTATTTGAAACATCGGGAGTAACTAATGTTATTTTCATAAGAATCCTTCAAACTTATTTGTCCTTCCCTCAACTATGTCCAAAAGGTTTTTTAATCTTTTTTCATTTGTGTGTTTATCTTGTGCGTATTTATAGGCCTGATTTTGAATTTTTTCCCTGGCCAAATCATTATTTAAATAATATTCGGCCAACTGAAAAAGTTCGTTTTCGTGTTTAAACCATACCAAATGGTAATGATTTATAAACATATCTTCAATGCCTGGAAACCAACTACATAAATAAAAAGCTCCGCAGCCGATAACATTGAAGATTCTATTTGAAGTATAATGTCTGGGGTGAAATTCATCAGATCCGCCAATTACATCCGCGCCAAAGACTATTTTACATCTATTGTAGAATTCCGGGGTATTGTTTTGAATATTATTTTTAACTACAACTTTAAATCTTCTTTTTAGCTTTTCCAAAAGTCGGGTTCTTTCACGGTGAAATATATTGAGGTCGGTAGAGCCTGTAAATCCTATATCGTATATTTTTTTTAAGTTCATTTTGGACATAAAAATAGGACTATAACTGTGTGCCATAAAGTAAGCATTTTTCACGCCGTAGTATTTTTTTGCGGTTTCCAGTTGGCCAGAATTACTCATAAAAATGAAATCTATCACGCCGTGCAGTGAGTTTATTTTTATGACAGGATCCTTTATAGGAATTTCAGAGTCTGACCCTTCAATACCCCTTAAATCCCTAAACCAATAGATATTTATTAATTTACTGTTGAGCTTACGCAGTATTTGGTTGTATTTTATCAAAAAAGGCAGACCGTCTTTTAGGGCGGCAATAATATAATCGGGCCTGAATTTTTTTATTTTATGTAAAGTAATCAGACTATTTAAAGAGTGCCTTATATCAATATTGAGTGTTTCGTAACCCATATTTATAAAAGCTCTAGCTTCTCCGTCCCAGGTGAAACCCAATTCTTTATAGCGGTTTTTGTAACTTCCGAGAATACAAATTTTTTTTGTGGGCGTTGATAGTTTTTTAAATTTGCTGAATTCGATTCTTAAATAATTTTTATTATTTTCTTCAACCGTTATCACCTTATTAATTACGAAATTATTTTTATCGAGTAATCTGCAGATATTTTTCTTAGTGGCGATAAAATGTTTGAATAAAGATAACCTAATTTTGCAGCCCTCAATAAACTGTATTGAATTAAATCCAGCCTGACTTACAAAATTTAATTTTTTTAGTAAATTGATATTTTTCATTTTTTGAGTTTAAAAAAATTCTGTTAGTATGTAAAAATGTGGGGAAAATAAAAGATGCGGATTAAAAAATAATTAAATCTACTGAGGGCACTAAAATATGCTTTGTTCACTATACTAAATTTCATTTTGAATTTGACAATAAAGAATATATTTTAAATGTTTTAGAAATTTTTTAAACGTCAATCAATGAAGATAGGAGTTTTTATCAAAAATTCCTCGGTCTATTCTTGGAAACCTTCATAAAATGATTAAAAAATGTTAAATGGTATTAAATATTGGGAATAGATATTATTTAAATTACATTTTCTTATATTAATTCTCTTTAACTGGTATAGAAATTTTTCAGTTTTTCAAATGTTCAATGACGTCGCACAGAATAATAACATTAAATTTGCTTTCTTAAAAACTTATTATTAGGATTATTTATTATTTAGATTAAAATAAATAATTTTACCTACCTCACTATACGTATTTGTAATCGACTTGCTGTTATTTTCAGTGCCAGCCTAATGAAAATACTACAAAAATTATTTTTAAATATTTGGTGTTAATCACTTTCTATATCCAATATACTTTTTTATTTAAAATCAATTAAATTAAATAAATTATTTTTTGTGCCATTGAAAGGTAATTTTATACAAATCACGTCAGTTTGTTAAATTTTTATAAATATACTTAATTTCAGAAATCATTTTAAATTCAGTTTTGGCTTCATAAAGAACGGTGATTCCAAAATACATAATTACCCCTAAAATTGCGAAAAAAACCAGTGATGTAAGACTATTGAAGTGGTAATAACTCCTGATGAAATATATTATTAAAGCCAAGATGAAAGTGGCTATCAGTGGATAATATATTTTTTTCATAACAGATATAATATGTAAATCCGCATTTTTTAGTGAAGACCAAAGCCAATAGAGGAACATACAGAAAATAGCTATAAGGACAGCAAATGCTGAACCCGTAATACCCCATAATACAGTAAATGGATATATAAGCAAAAACATAATGATCATTCTGATTAAGTTCAAATAAAAATCCAGCTTTGGTTTTCCGATCCCGTAAAAAAAAGCCCCGCCGGTCGAGGTGATAGAGTGAAAAATTCCGGCTATTGAAAAAATCTGAAGTATCGGAGTAATTGGCAACCATTTATCGCCCAGTATGACCTTGACTAAATCCGGCGCAAGAACAAATAAACACCCGGCGATGGGAATGGTAATAAAAATCGAAAAACCAAGTATTCTTAGGTAGGCACTGCTTAAGCTTTTCCTGTCTTCCTGAATTTTGGCATACAGCGGAAAAGCAACTTTGGATACGATGCCAGCGATTTCAGAAGAAATGATCGTAGCAATACTGTAGGCCATTGAGTAGTGGGCGAGTTTTTCTATCCCTAGATATTTTCCTACGAAAATTGTGTCGCCCTGCGTCGCAAAATAAATTGTGAAGGCGCCGATCATTACCCATTTGCCGAATTTAAATATTTCTTTGAAATAGCCGAGGTTGAACGAAAATTCTGGTTTATATGGATATATTAAATAGCTGATGATTAATCTGGATAAATTTCCGGCGATTGCACCTAGTACCAAAGCCCAAAAATTTTTGAATATTAGAGCTAATAAGATAGTAACTGATGTATCAATTAAAGTGCTTGAAAATTGGTAATAGAATTGTTTTTTGAATTCGAAATTTTTCTGGAAATTAAAAATATAAATACTGTAGAAACCTTGTAGGAAAATATATATTGATAAAACTTTTATTAAGGGCGATATGGCCGGCTGTCCAAAAAATTTCGCTAAAAAGTCGGACGAGACGATTAAGATTAGTCCTAATAAAATATTTCTGAGTAAAATGGATACCCAAGCAGTGTTTAAATATGGCTTGACGTCCCCCCTTTTTTGTATTAGTGAATGATAAATGCCCATCTCCGAGAAATTTTCAAGAAAAGTCAAGCTTAATAAAGCAATCCCAAAAAGACCAAAATCCTCAGGTGAAAGAATGCGAGCAACTATTATTAATTTAATAAATTGT
>CAYLWJ010000040.1:0-2489 GCA_964387355.1 uncultured Actinomycetota bacterium
AATATTAATACTAATACTACAACTACTACTGCCGCCTCTACTGCTGCTGCTACTACTGCCGCTACTACTACTACTACTACTACTACTAATACTACTAATACTAGTAATACTACTGTTGTTGCTGTTGCTAATATTAATAATGCTGCTGCCAATACTACTGTTGCTACTAATAATACTGCTGCCGCTAATAATAATACTGATGTTACTAATACTGCTGCTACTAATAATGCTGCCGCTACTACTGCCAATACTACTACTGCTACTAATAATGGAGGCTGGCTAAAAGTAGACATACCTCAAGGGCAATTAGTATGGGTAGATACTTCACATTGGGAGAAAAAACTTGTTTTAGTTAAGGATGGTTATTATAAAGATATAGTAAAAAAAAGATGGGTTGATACTTCTTATACTGTTAATCAAGGTTATTGGGCTTATGATGAATACAAAGTTTGGGTTAAATCAAGTGCTTATGTACCTTATACTGCCTATAGGTATGTTGACACATCTCATTGGGTTACAGAATATTACTGGGTTGAGGTTTATAAGCCTGTTAATTTTACTGTTATAAAAGGCACAGATAGTTATGGCTGGAGCGTATATTCTTTTGCTGCGCAGACAAAAGGTATGCAACAAGTAACCTACAATGGGGAGAAATATTATGCTATTGTTTATGTTATAAATTATAAACCTGCTAGAGGTGGGCAAATTTATGCAGAAAAATATGTTTTTCTTTATAAGATAGTCAAAGAGCAGAGAACTAGAACAAAATGGGTTAGTTCCGGATACTGGGAAGCTTATACTGCATACAAACTTATAGACACTTCTCATTGGGAAACTCGTACTGGAAAGCATTGGGTTGATACATCTTATAGAGTTGAAAGTGGCTACTGGCAGGAATATACTGAAAAACAATGGGTAGATACAAGTCATTATGAATATAGGGATGTTTGGGTCAACTCTGGATTTTATACAGAACCATTACATGGAAAAATAACAATACAAAAAGATCCAAAATATATTTTCACTAAATGGCACAAAGATGAAAATGGAAGCGAATGTAAAATGTATTTAAAAATTTCTTGGGAAATTTTTGACAATAATCAAAATGAAAATCAAAAAAGTAATCAGATAGATGTTCAGGTAAGTAAAAAAATATCAAAAATATATGTATATCAAGAAACTTATAGATATAAAAATAATCCAGTTGATAAAAATGATTTATATTTAAAAAATATAGTTCCAAGCCAAAGTGGCTTTGTAGAGTTTTTTTCTTTTTTTAACTATGCAGGAGACCAAAGAAGTACCTGTCATATTTATTTGTTTACTGAAGATAATCAAGCAATTCATGCATATTTTAGCAATCCAATAAATGGTTTTAAGTCAATAAATATTAAATATGATGGAACTTTAAAAGATGCCGACAGATGGCTTGGCGGCAATGGCTTTGGTCAAGCTGAGTTTTAAAAAGATAGGCTATATATAACCAATATTTAGAAACATAACTAATATAATAACTGATATATCAACCAATATATAAAAAACCTAGAATTAAATTTGAAATTTAGCAGTGAACGACTGTTTATAAAATGACTGTAAATTTAGTTTTAGAAATATAAAAAAATGAATTATTCTAATTTTAAGCAATCCTTTTTAAGCAGATATAAAAACAATTTTGACAAAGGCACAATATTAATTTTATTTGCATTTATTATGCCGATAATACTTGCTCTTGTTGGCTTAATTACAGATTTAAGCAGAGCTTTAATAATAAAATCAGAATTAAATAAGGCATGCATGATAGCATCTGAAGAAGCAACTAAGCAAATTAATATAGATACAGCACAAGAAACCGGAGAAAATATTTTAAATGATGATTATTGTAGAGTAATAGAATACTTTTTTTATAATAACATTTCTAATATTGTAAATTCACAACAAGCAAGTGTAACCAGTTTAAATTATGAAATAGTTAGTTCTAATTCAAACCCAAAATATTTAATTGTCAGCTGCAAAGCAAAAATTAATTGCTTTTTTTTAAAGATGTTTGGTTTTAACTTTATAGAAGTTTCTTCATTTGGAAATGGAAGGCTAAAAGGATTTCTTCCATAATAAAAAAGATTGCCTCCTAATATACATATTGACATATAACATACGTTTATACATATATTTTAAGTGAATATACAAAGGATTAAAGGTAGAAATTGCCTAAGTAATATACATATTTATATATACGTATTTATAATTAATTAGTTCATGCTGAATAATTGACTAAAATTTAAAAACTTAAAAAATTTTGTGCTTAATAAATTCAAATTTTTTGTAAAGTAATGAATTATTCAGCAAGAACTAATTAGTAATAACAACCTAAAAAATAGAGCTTTATAGGATTTTAAATCAAAAATTTCTTTTAAACATAAATGGTAATAATTGAGATAATAATTTATTGAGTTATATAAAAATAAATCTTTTTAATGCTTTTTAAATTTAAG
>CAYLWJ010000041.1:0-19531 GCA_964387355.1 uncultured Actinomycetota bacterium
TAAATATTAATAGTAAATGGCAGCAGTAAATAGGAGTAAATATTAGCAATAAATATTAGCAGTAGATAATAGTGATAAGTTAAGGAAGAAAAATACAAATATTATAATTATCATAATTATAATAATTATTATAATTATTTAAAACATTTAGAAGATTATTATAAGGAAAATTATTTAGAAATGAGCTCATATAGAATTTATGAAATTGCAAAAGAGTTAAGTAAGTCTGCTTCTGAAGTAATAGCAGCATGCGGAAAGCTTGGCATAGAGGTTAAAAGTCATAGCTCCAGTGTTGACTTGGATAAAAAAAATAAAATAATTTCTTACTTTAAAAAGGAAGCTAAAGATAAAATAGCTATGGATAAATCAGAAAATAAAAAAGAAATGATTAGCTCTGAAAAGAAATTACAGCTTAAAGAAAAACATCCTAGCAGTTTTAAAAAAAGAAATAGCTGGGATGAAGAAAAAAGAATAAATATAAAAAAAGTATTAGATAAAGAGTTAGATAAAGAGGAGAAAGAAGGCAAATTAAGAATAAGAACAAAACTCTCACCAATTAAAAAGGCAAAGATAGATGAAAAAAATTTAAAACAAAGCAAACTTAAATCTGATTTAAGCCTTGAAGTAGAAGGAAGTACAAAAGATATAGAATTAAAGAAACCGGAAATTAAAAAAATAATAGAGCTACCAGAAGGGCTGACAATAAAACAGCTTTCTGAAAAAATAGGAATCAGCTCTGAAATAATAATTCAAAAATTATTTAATATGGGTGAAATTTATACGATAAACCAGCCAATAGATAAAGATATTTTAGAGATACTATCTCATGAATTTAATTTCAAGTATAAATTTATAAGCTTAGATGAAGAATTTGAAGAATTATTTCATGATGCACCTGAAGATTTAGTTCCAAGACCACCTATTGTTACTGTTATGGGACATGTTGACCATGGTAAAACTACCTTACTGGACGCCATAAGGAAATCTGATGTTGCTTTAAGTGAAGCTGGTGGTATTACCCAAAGTATTGGTGCTTATCAAGTAGAGTATAATGGCAAAAAAATAACTTTTATTGATACCCCTGGCCATGAGGCTTTTACTTCAATGAGGGCAAGAGGAGCAAAAGTTACGGATATTGCAGTAATTGTTGTTGCTGCAGATGATGGTATTATGCCTCAAACAATTGAGGCTATTAACCATGCCAAAGATGCAAAAGTCCCAATCATTGTTGCAATAAATAAGATTGATTTACCAAATGCAAATCCAGATAAAGTTAAACAAGGTATGACTGAATATGGTTTGGTGCCAGAAGAATGGGGTGGGGATACAATTTTTGTAAATATTTCTGCTAAGAACAACATTAATATACATGAGCTTCTTGAAATGATACTGCTTGTTGCAGAGTTAAATGAAATAAAAGGAAACCCAAATGCTGAAGGAAGTGGAGTCATTATTGAATCTAAGTTAGATAAAAACCTTGGTCCTGTGGGTACTTTAATTATAAGAAGAGGAAAAATTAAAGTTGGGGATTGTTTTATAACTGGGAATTCTTATGGAAGAATTAGAGTTATAAAAAATGAAAGAGGAGAACTATTAAATGAAGCAGGGCTTTCTCAGCCAGTTGAAGTTTCAGGATTTAATGTTGTACCAAATGCAGGAGATAAATTCGTTGTAGTAAAAAATGAAAAAACAGCTAAAGAAATAATTAGTAAAAGAGAGTATCAAAAGAAATTGGCAAAAACCCTTGAGTCAAAAAAACATATTACTTTAGAAGATTTAGCAGAGCTCGCAAAAGAAAATGAAATAAAAAAATTAAAAATCATTTTAAAAGCTGAATCAAATGGTTCTCTTGATGCTGTAGAAAAAGCTATAAAAGATGTTGAGAAGGAATTAATAAAAATAGAGTTAATACATAGAGCTGTTGGGGCAATAACTGATAGCGATATACTGCTTGCATCGGCATCAGATGCAATAGTTATTGGTTTTGGTGTAGTGCCAACTGCTAAGGCAAGGGTTTTAGCAAAAGATGAAAATATAGAAATTAGAACATATAATATTATTTATAAATTAATTGATGATATAAAACTTGCTTTTGAGGGCTTGCTTGAACCAAAAATTGAAGAAAAAATAAAAGGTACAGCAGAAGTTAGAGAAGTGTTTAAACTCTCTAAAGCTGGTATTATAGCAGGCAGTTATGTTTTAGATGGTGAAATTGAAAGAGGCAATTTAGTAAGATTAATTCGAGATGGAAAGATTATATATGACGGTAAAATTGAATCCCTTCATAGGTTTAAAGAAGATGTAAAAAAAGTTAGTGCTGGTTATGAGTGTGGTATAAAATTAGAAAATTACCAGGATATAGATAAGGGAGATATTTTAGAAGCATATGAAATAATTGCTGTAAAATAATCTTTAAAATAATCTATAAAGAAGCGTTGAAGTTTTATGTATAAATCAAGAAAATTAGAGATTGATCTTAAAAGAGAAATAAGTTTTATAATTAATACTAAAATTAAAGATCCAAGAATTGGTTTTGTTACTCTAACAGATGTTAAATTATCTGTTGATTATCATTATTTAGATGTGTTTGTTAGTATTATGGGTTCAAATGAGGTAATAAAAAATACTATGGTTATTTTAAAACAATGTGATGGCTTTATAAAAAAGAACTTAAAGGAAAGAATTAAATTAAGAATAATGCCTCAAATTAAATTTATATATGATAAGTCAATTGATAATGGTATTAGGGTTACTGAATTACTGGAAAAGATAAACAAGGGTGATATTTAGTTCTGATGCAAACCTGCAAAGATGATATAATTTTTTATAAAAAATTATTTGATATTATTGAAAAAAATAATAAATTTTTAATAATCACACATGATTTTCCCGATGGTGACTGCTTGGGTTCTCAAATTGCTCTTTTTGAACTTTTTAAAAGGCTAAAAAAACAAGTTGCTATGTTTTGTTCAAGTGAAATCCCTTACCAGTATAGCTTTCTTCCTAGTGTAAACTTTATTAAAAAAGATTTTAATTCTCTTCATTCAGAAATTAACTGTAAAAATAAGGAGTGTGTTTGCTTTTGCTTAGATAGTGCGGATGCTACAAGATTTGAATTGGATTTAAATGTATTAAAAGAAAAAATTAGTTTTTTGATAAATATAGACCATCATTTAGGTAATTCTATGTATGGTGATTTAAATATTGTTAATCCTGCAAAATCAGCCACTGCAGAAATAATATATGAATTTATGAATAGCTATTATAAAGACTTAATTGATCATAAAATTGCTGTTGGTTTATATACTGGTATTTTAACTGATACAGGAAGATTTCAATATGAAAACACTACTAAAAATGTGCATAAAATTATCAGTCATTTATTAGAATTTGATATTATTCCTTCTGATATTTACTCATATATTTATGAAAATGAACCCTTTGAGAGGTTTAAGTTAATAGAACTTGTTTTAAGAAGACTTAAAGTTGATTCGTCTGGGAAATTAATTTATTCGTATGTTTTGCAAAAAGATTTTAAAAGACTAAATCTTCCTTTCTCAGCGCACGATGGAATTATTGAATTGCTAAGGACAGCCGCTGGCGTAAAAATCGCTGCCTTGTTTAAACAAGTAAAGAATGATTTTTTTAAGGTTTCATTGCGTTCATCTGATAGGCGTTTTAGTGTTGCTGATATTGCTTCAAAATTTGGTGGCGGTGGGCATAAATTAGCTGCAGCTTATTCACATGTAGGTCCCTTAAATAAAGTAATAGAGAACTTAATAAAAGAAGTCCAGGTAATTTAAAAGTATTTTAAAATTAAGTATAGGTTTATAAAATTAAATAAAAATGAATTTGTATAAAAATAAAGAAGAAAATATCTTAAATAAATCAAAGTTATTAAGTGATTTTGATGGTTTTATTTTAATAAATAAGCAAAAAAATATTACTTCTTATGATGTTATTAGAAGAATAAAAAAGATTTTTTTTTAAAAAAAATTGGACACGGCGGAACTCTTGACCCTATTGCGACTGGTGTTTTAGTTATTTTACTTAATAATTCTACTAAACTTTTTAATCAAATATCTGGGCTAGAAAAAGAATACATTGCAGAAATATTGTTAGGAACTGTCACTGACACATGGGATATAGAAGGCAAAGTAATAAAGAAAGTTGATAATTTTAATATTTCTAAACAAGAAGTTGTAAAGGTTTTAAAAAGCTTAATTGGAGATTTTAATCAAATACCTCCAATTTATTCTGCAAAAAAGATAAAGGGGAAACCTGCTTATTATTATTTAAGAAACAAAAATAAACAGAAAGATATTTCAGATATTTCTACTATTTCTAATGTTTCTAATATTTCAGGTATTTATAATATTATTTTGCAAAAAAAATCAACTGTAAAAATTTTTGATATAAAGTTAATAAGCTATTTTGATAATAAATTATTAGTAAAAATAAATTGCAGCTCAGGAACATATATAAGATCTATAGCTTTTGAAATTGGTGAAAAACTTGGTTGTGGAGCAACTCTTTTAAATTTAATTAGAAGCAAAGTAGGAAATTTTGATGTTTCATCTTGTGTTTCAGTAGAGGACTTTATAAATGATTTATTAAAGTTAAATAGTCTTTATGCTAAAGATTTGGCTGAAGGAATTTCTGACCTAAGTAAATATTTATATATTGAGAAAAGCAAATTTTTTAATAAAAGTATTTTTCCTTTAAGTTATTTTAATTTAATTTTTAAAAAATAAAAATTAGTTTCTATTGTAATTTATTATTATTTAACTAAAATATAATAGTTTTGTTATCAGGTATTTTATATTTATTTTTATTAATTTTTTTCATAGATAAATTTACTAAAATTGCTTATTTAATGTTTATATTAATTAATATTAATTACTCGTTTGTTTTATTTTAGAAATATGGAGAGCTTAAAATTAAAAGATAGTATAATAAAACTAGAAAAAATAGGTTATGATTTTTTTTCTGATAAATTAACAATGGCAGTGATTGGGTTTTTTGATGGTGTTCATATTGGACATAAAAAAATAATTGAAGAATGTGTAAAAAAAGCAAGGGATAATAATGGTACTAGTATTGCGCTTACTTTTAATAAACCTCCAGCAAATATTATTAGGGGAACACTAGATAAGAAATTGATTATCTCTTTTTCTGATAAAGTAAAACTTTTAAAAAAAATAGGGATTGACTATATTGTTGTTGCAAAATTTAACAAAGAATTTGCTCAGCTTGAACCCAGTAAATTTTGCCAAGAAATATTAGTAAATAAGCTGAATGTTAAAGAAATTTTTATTGGTGAAGATTTCAAGTTTGGTAAAAATGCAGAAGGTGATGTTAATTATTTAGAAGTTTTTTTTAAAAATTCAAACATTAAGGTTAATAAAATAGAGACTTTTAAGTTAAATGGAATTCCTGTATCAAGTACTGCCATTAGAAATTATTATTCTGCTGGAGATATTGACAGCATAATTAAATTTCTTGGCAGAATTCCTTCGTTAAAAGGGAAAGTCATACATGGTGACAAGAGAGGAAGGCTTTTAGGTTTCCCGACAGCAAATATAGATATTTTTGAAAGATATATTGCTCCTAAGGATGGAGTATATATTGGCCTTGTTAAGATATTTAACAAGAAAATAGAAAATAAAATAATATCTAATTTAGATTTATTAAATTTTTTAAAAAAATATATCTCGGAATTTAATGAATTAATGCCTGCAGTTATAAATATTGGAAATAACCCAACTTTTAAGGGAGTTAGAAAATGGGTGGAAGCGCATATCATTGACTTTAATCATGATATTTATAATAAAAAAATAGAAGTTTTTTTTATAAAAAGATTGCGCGATGAAATAACCTTTACCAGCAAGCAAGAATTGATATTACAAATTCAAAAAGACATTAAATATGTTAAAGATTACTTTAATATTAAAAATTAATGAATTGTAATCAAAATATAGTTGTGATAAATTATTTATGTTTTTTTAAAGTGGTTTATAATTATTATAAAATAATTTTTATAAAGATTATGATGAAAATGTAAATTAAATGTGAAATATAAAAAGTGAAAAGTAGATAAAATGTAGAGGAAATATTTTTAAAGTAAGGGAGGTGAGCTAATTTGGCATTGCTTAAAGAGGATAAGCAAGCAATAATTGAAAAATATAGACTTCATGAGAATGATACTGGTTCTGCTGCAGTTCAAGTTGCTTTAATGACAACAAGAATTAATGCTTTAAATGAGCATTTAAAAATAAATAAAAAGGACCATCACTCAAGAAGAGGTTTAGTTATGCTTGTTGGTAAAAGAAAAAGATTATTGGAGTACATAAAAAATAATGATCTTGATAGCTATCGAAAGCTAATAAAAGATCTGGGTTTAAGAAAATAAAAAGGAAATAAAAATGGTAATTGATAATTAATTGGTTTTAATACTAAAAAACCTTTTTATTTTATCATTTTTATTTTTAAGGAGGTTATTTAAATAATTGGAAATTAATACTGAGAGGTCTTATAAGCTTATAGTTGGGACGAAAGAAATTGTTTTTAAAACTGGTAAATTGGCAAATCAAGCAAATGGATCAGTTTTAGTTGAATCTGGTGGTAATGGAATACTTGTTACTGCTACAATGAGTGAAGAGTTTCAACAAAACATTGATTTTTTTCCACTAGTTGTTGATGTTGAAGAAAGAATGTATGCAGCAGGTAAAATACCTGGTGGCTTTTTTAAAAGAGAAGGCAGAGCTTCTGATAAAGCCATACTAATTTCTCGGCTTACAGACAGGCCCTTGAGACCAGTTTTTGATAAAAATTTAAGAAATGAAGTTCAGATAATAGCGACAGTTTTATCTGTTGACCAAATTTATCCTTATGATGTGCTGGTTATGAATGGTGCTTCATGTGCGCTGTATATATCTGATATACCATTTAATGAGCCAATTGGTGCAGTAAGAGTAGGTCTTATAGATAATAATTGGATTATAAACCCATCTTATGATGAGTTAAAGAAAAGTTTGCTTGATATAGTAGTAGCTGGAACCGAAAGTGCTGTTTTAATGATTGAAGCAAAATGTAAAGAAGCTTCAGAAGAAGATATCTTAAAAGCTGTTGAAGTTGCTACACCTGAAGTAATTAAGATAATAAAGGCTCAAAAGGATTTTAGAGATGAAGTTGGGCTTGAAAAAAAAGAAGTTAAGCTTTTTACTTTAAACGAAGAAGTAAAATTTAAGGTAAATGAAATTGCAAGAGAAAAGATTCAGGAAAAAATTAAAGATGTAATTAATTTTGCAACTAAACCGGAGCAAGAAAAGAATGCATTATTAAATGTTGGTAAAAAAGGATACCTATCACAAGAGCTTGATAAAATTGAAAAAGAAGTAAAAGAAAAACTTTCTTTAGAATTTCCTGAGGATTTGGTAAGCATTGACATTGTCCTTAAGGATTTAGAGCGAGAACTTGTTCGACAAATGATTCTTGAAAATAAAATAAGACCCGATGGCCGTAAACCTGATGAAATAAGACCAATAAAATGTGAAGTAGGGTTATTTCCAGATACTACACATGGAACAGGTTTATTTACTAGAGGTAGAACACAAGCGCTTACAATATTAGCCCTTGGCTCAATTCGCGAAGCACAAAAAATTGACAGTCTTGAAGAAATAGAATTTAAAAGATATATGCATCATTATAATTTTCCACCTTTTTCAACTGGTGATACTGCTCCTTTAAGGGGTCCAAAAAGAAGAGAGATTGGACATGGGGCGCTTGCAGAAAGAGCCCTTGAGCCAATGATACCAGATGAAGATAAGTTTCCTTATGCAATAAGATTAGTTTCAGAAATCTTAGAATCTAATGGTTCAACTTCAATGGCTAGTGTTTGTGGAAGTACTCTTGCTTTAATGGATGGTGGTGTTCCTATTTTAAATCCAGTTTCAGGAATAGCAATGGGTCTTGTTAAAGGTGAGGATAATAATTTTATTATTTTATCTGATATACAGGGGATAGAAGATTTTTATGGTGATATGGATTTTAAAGTTGCTGGAACTAAAAATGGTATTACAGCTTTGCAGATGGATATAAAAATAAAAGGTATTGATATAGAAATTATGCGAAAAGCTTTATATCAAGCTAGAGAAGGCAGACTTTTTATTTTAAGTAAAATGCTTGAAGTTTTACCTCAGCCAAGGAGCAGTCTGTCTAAAGTAGCTCCTAAAATTTCTACTTTTAAAATACCAAAAGATAAAATCGGTGAAATTATTGGTCCAGGTGGAAAAATTATTAAAAATATCAAAGAAGAATTTGGATTAGACGAAATAGAGATTACTGATTCAAATGGCGAAGGGTTGGTTTCAATTACATGCAGTGATTTGGAAAAAATAAATTTAGCAAGAAAAAAAATTGAATCAATGTTAAAAACTATTGATGATATAGCAATTGGTGATGAATTTATTGGGACAGTTGTTGGTATTACTCCATATGGTGCTTTTATAAATCTTATACCTGGTGTAGATGGACTGCTTCATATATCAAAAGTCGTTAATAAAAGGATAAATAAAGTTGAGGAATACTTGAAACTGGGAGATAAAGTTAGTGTAAAAATCACATTTATTGATAAAAAGGATAAGAAAATATCACTTGAAAGAACAGACTTATACAATTAAAAATAATATTGAAAATAATAATATTAAATTTGAAAGATACGAAATTAGTATATTAGAAAATGGGTTAAGAATAATTAGCGAAACAATTCCGCATTTTAGATCAATTTCACTTGGTTTTTGGATTCCTGCTGGTTCAAGAAATGAAACTCCTGAAATTAATGGTATTACTCATCTAATTGAGCATTTGCTTTTTAAAGGAACAACAAATAGAACATATAAAGAAATTGCTATTGAATTTGATTCTATGGGTGCTGAGTTTAATGCTTTTACTGATAAAGAAAATAGTTGTGTTTATGCAGATTTTATAGACAGCCATCTTGATAAGTGTATTGAGATTTTATTTGATGTAGTAACATCTCCATCTTTTTTGCCTGAAAGTATAAAGCTTGAGAAAAAGGTTGTTTTAGAAGAATTAAAAATGGTAAAAGATAACCCGTCCGATGAAATATTTAATTATTTTTATGAAGTTGTTTTTAATGGACATCCACTAGGATTGCCAATACTTGGAACCAAGAAATCCATAAACTTATTAGATTTTCAAACAATTCAACAATATTTTAAAAATAATTTCAATTTAAATAAAATGGTAATTTCCGCTGCAGGCAATGTTAAGCATAAAGTTCTTGTTGAATTAGTAAAAAGTAATATTGAAAAAATATCAGATAAGATTTCTTTTAATAATAACAACAAGAAAGATTTAGAAACGAGCTTAAACTATATTAAAAAAAAGAAATTATATAAAAGCAAAACCCAAACCAGTCATTTATGTTTAGGTGGTCCTGGTTGTAGTAGAAAAAGCAGCGATAAGTACGCACTTTC
This sequence comes from uncultured Actinomycetota bacterium, assembly GCA_964387355.1. GTDB lineage: Bacteria > Actinomycetota > Humimicrobiia > Humimicrobiales > Humimicrobiaceae > Calidifonticultor. The sequence goes on from CAYLWJ010000041.1 coordinate 9,501, forward strand.
ACTATTTACGAACATATTAGGTGGTAGTATTAGCAGCAGACTTTTTCAAAAAGTTAGAGAAGAAAAAGGCCTATCTTATACAATTTTTGCAAGCAACACTCAATATACCGATACAGGTATAATTGCTATTTATGCTGCTGCTTCTCATACAAATTTACAAAGAGTTATTGATTTAATAATAAGTGAATTAAAATTAATGCAAAAAAATGGAATTAACACTTATGAGTTAGAAATAGCAAAAGAGAACACTAAAGGCGCTATTGTATTAGGTGTTGAGGATATAAGCTCTAGAATGTTTAGACTTGGTAAAGCTCTTTTGATAGATGGTAATGTTTTAACAATAAATGAGATATTGAAAAAAATTGATGCAACAAGTATTGAAAAAGTAAATGAAATTGCTGATAAATATTTTAACCCTGATAAATTAAGTATTGTTGTAATAAGTAAAAATACAAATACATCAAATATTATTAAAAAGTAAGAAAACAGCACAGGAGGACTAATGTGAAAAAAATAGCTGTTTTTGGAATTTGTGGAAAGATGGGAGTTTCAATAACAAAAGAGCTTTTAAAAGAAAAAGATTTTAAAGTTGTTTGCGGATTAGATATTGTAAATTCAGGAGAGGATTTTGGCCAATTATTTATTGGGAAAAAGTTAGATATAGTCATTTATAGTGACTACAATGAGGTAAAAAAGTTAAATCCAGATGTTATATTAGATTTTACTATTGCTGATGCTGCTTATAAATCTATTTTATGGTCAATTGAAAATGAAATTGATATCATTGTTGGAACAACTGGTATATCTAAAGAAAGAATAAATGAAATAAGTCTTGCCTTGAAAAATAAAAAAAGTAAAGTTTTTATAGTGCCAAATTTCTCAATTGGAGCTGTTGTTATGATGAAGATTTCAAAACTAATTGCTGGTTACTTTGATAATTGTGAAATTATTGAACTTCACCATGAAAAAAAGAAAGATGCTCCATCTGGAACTGCATTAATGACCTCAGAGTTTATTGCTCAACAAAAAAAATTTGACAGCTTTAGATTAAAGGAAGGCGAAGCTGAAAGTGTTGAAGGAAGTAGAGGGGCTTTTTATAATGGACTTCACATCCATAGTGTTAGACTACCAGGATTTTTAGCTAGCCAAGAAGTAATATTTGGTACTATTGGCCAAAGATTAACAATAAGACATGACAGCATTGATAGGTTATCTTTTTATCCTGGTGTGCTATTGGCTCTTAAAAAGATAGATACCCTTCCTAAGTTTACAATAGGTTTGGATAAAGTTATTGAAATTTAGAATTAATTAATAAAAGATTATAAATGATAAAATTTTTTTAATAATAAATTTTTCAAAATTTCTATTCTGGAGGTTGAAATGAATTTTGGTGAAGTTATAACAGCAATGGTCACACCATTTGACAATGAGGGAGATTTAAACTTAGAAACAACAGAAAAATTAGTAAAACATCTAATTTCTACTGGAAGTGACGCTATTCTATTAGCTGGAACGACAGGAGAATCTCCAACATTATCTGATGAAGAAAAACTAAAATTATTTGAATTTGCTGTAAAAAAGTTTAATAAAAAAACAAAAATAATAGCTGGTACAGGTTCAAATGATACAAAGCATTCAATTGATCTTTCAAAAGAGGCTGAAAAAATAGGTGTTGATGGTCTTTTACTGGTTGTTCCATATTATAATAAACCTTCGCAGTACGGTCTTTATAAGCATTTTGAAAAAATTGCATCAGAAGTGAAAATACCTATAATCTTGTATAATGTTCCATCAAGAACTTCTTGCAACTTATCTTCAAAAATTTGCATTGAGTTATCTAAAATTGACAATATAGTTGCTGTAAAAGAAGCTAGCAGTGATTTTAAACAAATTGCAGAAATTATAAATGGCACAAAAGAAGAATTCTTTGTTTATAGCGGAAATGATGGTGATACACTTCCAATGTTGTCACTTGGTGCTTATGGTGTTATAAGTGTTGCTTCCCATTTAGTTGGAAAAGAAATAAAAGAAATGATAAACTTATATAAAAGTGGTAAATTTAAAGAAGCTGCCAATGTTAATAATTGGCTTTTAGATTTTTTTTATGGTATTTTTATTACAACAAATCCGGTACCAATTAAAGAAGCGCTTAACCTTTGTGGATTTGATGTAGGAAACCCAAGACTTCCTCTTGTAAATATGACTAATGAGGAAAAAGATAATTTTAAAAAAATTTTGTTAAAATATAACTTAATAAAATAAAAAAACAATTATTAAAAAAATATGAAATATTAAAATAATTAAATAGTAAGTGTTAAAATATAGGAATAAAAAGTAATTAAGTTAATTAATAAAGAAAGGGATAAAGTTAATTAAATAAAATATGGCAAAAAAAAGCAGTTTGAAAGTAGTTTTTTTAGGAGGTCTTAATGAAGTAGGAAAAAATATTATTGTTCTTGAAAAAGATAATAACATGGTTATTATTGATTGTGGCATAATGTTTCCAGACGACTATATGCCTGGAGTAGATTATTTAATTCCTGATTTTACTTACTTAAAAAAAAACATAAATAAAATAAAAGCTTTAATTGTAACTCATGGACATGAAGATCATATTGGTGCAATTCCTTACCTATTAAGAGAAATTAATTTTATGCCTATTTGTATATATGCTACAAAGCTTACTATAGGGCTTATTAAATCAAAGTTCAATGGTAATATAAAAGTAGACAATATAGTTTTCAATGAAATCACAACCGAAAAGAGTTTAGACATAGGGCCATTTCATTTTGAATTCTTTAGAATAAATCATAGTATCCCAGACAATATAGGTATAATTATTAAAACAGATGTTGGTAATATTGTGCATTCAGGTGATTTTAAATTTGATCAGTTTCCAATAGACGGAAAATTTACTGAATATTCAAAACTTACTGATATTGGCAAAGAAAATGTATTAGCATTATTTTGTGATAGCACAAATGCTGAAGAACAAGGTTTTACATTGCCAGAAAGAGAGGTAGGCAAGACTTTATATGAAAAGTTTATCCATGCAAATAAAAGAATTATTGTGGCTACTTTTTCCTCACATGTCCATAGAATCCAACAAGTATTTGATGTTGCAAAGATTTTAAATAAAAAAGTAGCAGCATCAGGAAAGACTATGTTAAAAACAATTAAAATAGCATCAGAACTAGGGTTTCTAAAAATTCCACCTGATACTATTATTCCAATAACAAAAATTGATGATTATCCTTTAAATAAAATAGTTTTACTTTCTACTGGCTCTCAAGGTGAACCATTATCAGCTTTAAGAAAAATGGCATTAAATGAGCATCCAAAAGTTAAAATTATTCGTGGTGATATGGTAATAATTTCAGCTTCTCCAATACCAGGAAACGAAAATGCAATTTCAAGTACAATAAATATGCTTTTAAAACAAGGTGCTGATGTTTTTTATGAGTCAATTGCAGGGGTGCATGTTTCAGGACATGCACAGCAAGAAGAAATAAAAATGATGATAAACTTTATAAAACCAAAATATTTTATACCGATACATGGAGAGTATAAACATCGAATTCAAAATAAAATAATTGCAAAAAGTATAGGAATACCAGAAGAGAGAATTATAATTGCTCAAAATGGTGATATTTTAAAGTTAAATGAAAATATGTGCAGAATTTCGGGTAATTTAAATTTACAAAATATATATATTGACGGTTGTGGTATAGGAAATACAGAGGATGTAGTAATTAAGGATAGAAAGTTACTTTCAAAAAATGGAGTAGTTTTTATAACAGCAGTGGTTAAAACTAATGAAAAAAAGATATTATATGAGCCTGAGTTTGTTTTTAAAGGAATAATATTTATGAAAGATTTTGAGCAGTTTATAGAAGAAGCTAGAAATTTAATTGTAGAAACAATAAAAAGATGTTTTAAAGAAAATAAATTAAATAATTTTATAATTGAGAAGGAAGTGCAGGATTTTTTAGAGAAATATTTTATTAAACATATTAAAATTAAACCTGTAATAATAGCTAAGGTAATAAATATAAATGACTGATTAAATATAAATGAATGATGTCAAATGGATAAAAAAAGTAAAGAAATTAGAAATAATAAAAATAAAAAGATTTTAAAAAAGGAAATAGATAAGAAAAAAGAATCTATTTTAAAGTATAAAAATAGTTCTCAAAATAATTCCAGTAATATGTTAAAAAGTCAAAATATAAGAAAACAATATGTAAAAAGGCGTTCTGAAGTTTATGGAATTATTATAATTATGTTTTCTGTACTCTTTTTTTTAAGTTTTTTTAACTTTGGTCAGAGCGGTCTTTTAACTTCATATATTAATGATTTCTTTTCATTTGTATTTGGAATTGTAAAATATATTGTAGCTTTTTTATTATTTGTATGGGGAATCAGCTTTTTTATTCACCGAGTTAATTTTCTTCCTTCAATTTTTGGTCTGGGATTTTTAATTATATATATCTCTATATCAGGTTTGATGAATGTTACCACTAACATAAAAGATATTTTTGATCCCTTGTTAATAAAGGTAAAAGGTGGAATAGTTGGTGCAGGTATTTATTATGGTTTAAATAAATTGGTGGGTAAGGCTGGGACAATAACAATATTAATTGTGCTTTTAATTATTGGTGTAATAATAGTTTTTAGGATATCTATAGCTGATGCGTTTAAAAAAATTAGTCTTAAAAATAAGTATGAGGCTAAAATACTTCAAGATAATGAGAAATTTAATGCTAGCAATATAAAAGGTGCTCCTTTTCAAAATAAAAGTTTTGCTGATAATATAATAAAATCGAAAGTTTATGATGCAGAAAAAGAAATAGAAAACGAAACTTATTTAAAGAAACATCATAATTTACATATACAAGATAATACAATTAATAAAATAGACAAGACACCAAAAGATGATTATGAATTAAAAAATGCCAAGGATTTACTGGACAGACAAACTTCAGATGTTAAATATACTGATGTCAAACAAGCTGCCCCTGATATTATTTATCCACGCAGTATTCAAAGCCAGTTAAAAATTCCAATTTATCAAGATTCTGAACAAGATATTGAGTTAGATCAAAATTATAAATTGCCCCCAGTTAGTATTTTAAAAAAATCTGATTCTCTGTCTCCAAAATTATATAAAAAAAATATTGCTGAAAATGTTAGTACTCTAAATCAGCTTTTTAGAGACTTTAATTTACCTGCTAAAATAACCTCTGTTACTCGTGGTCCTTCAATAACCCTTTATGAAGTAACTTTATCTCAAGGCGTTAAAGTATCTAAGCTTTTAAGTTTAGAAGATGACTTTTGTGTAGCATTAGGTTCGCCTGATATTAGATTTTTAACACCTATTCCTGGAAAGTCTGCAATTGGAATTGAAGTTCCTAATAAAATAAGAAGTCTTGTAACCTTAGGTGATATTTTTTCACCTTCAGATAAGCTTTTAATGGAAGACCTATTGACTGTGCCTCTTGGTAAGGATTTTTCTGGGGAAACAGTATACATGACAATTAATAATATGCCGCATGTATTAATTGCAGGTGCTACTAATTCAGGCAAAAGTGTATGTTTAAATTCAATTATAATTTCTCTGCTTATGAAAGTAAAACCAAGCCAGGTAAAATTAATAATGATAGACCCTAAAATGGTTGAACTTAGCATATATAATGGGATACCGCATTTACTTGCTCCAGTAATTGTTGATCCAAGAAAAGCTGCCTCAGTTTTATCTTGGGTTTTAGAAGAAATGCAAAATAGATTTCAGTTGCTACTTGATTTTAATTGTAAAACATTGGAAGAATATAATTTTATGGTAAAAAAGGATGCTAGCAAAGATCCTGAATTAAAACCTTTACCATATATTTTAGTAATAATTGATGAACTTGCAGATTTAATGATGGTTGCTGCTTCAGAGGTTGAGGATAGCATCTGTAGGATAGCTCAAATGGCTAGGGCTGTTGGAATACATTTAATAATTTCTACACAAAAGCCAATTGTTAAAATTTTAACAGGACTTATTAAAACAAATATCCCAGCAAGAATAGCTTTTAAAGTAACTGACTATATGGACTCAAGAGTTATATTAGAGCATGCAGGGGCAGAGAAACTGATTGGGAAAGGTGATATGCTTTACCTATCTCCTCAGCATAATAGGCCAGAAAGATTACAAGGTGCATTTGTTACAACAAAGGAAATTAGCTTAATTACAAATTATATAAAAAGCCAAATTAAGGCTGAGTATAACCCAGAGATTACTGAAAGATTTGTTAAAAAAGAGGAAAGAACAGTTGAAGATGATGAACTTTTATACGAAGCCTTGAAAGTTGTAGTTGATATAGGCCATGCATCAGCATCACTCCTGCAAAGAAAATTAAGGTTAGGATATGCAAGAGCAGCAAGAATAATAGACCAGTTAGAATCAAAAGGTTATATAGGAAGATTTGATGGAAGTAAACCAAGAGAAGTTTTGATTACCAAAGAAGAATTAAGAGAAATGCTTAATAATTAGATAAGAAAAAGAGTAAACTAGGTAATAAAAAGAGAAAAATTGTGAGATTTTCAATAATTAGTATAGGAACAGAACTAAACTTAGGTTTAATAACAAACACAAATGCTCAGTTTATAGCTGAAACATTGACAAATATAGGTCTTGAGTGTAATTATATTATTTCTGTTCGTGATAATGAGAATGATATAATTAACTCCCTAAAAATCTGTAGTAAATTTAGCGAAATATTAGTAATTTGTGGAGGTCTTGGACCTACTGATGATGATTTAACAAGAAATGCAGTTTCAAAATATTTAAAGGTTAAATTAGTTAAAATTGATTCTCTTGATAAAACAAGTCTTAAATTTTTAAGCCACATTAAAAATGATAATTTAACTGAAAAATTAAAGCGTCAATCTTATATTCCTGAAGGTTCAATACCAATAATCCCTAGGATAGGGAGTGCTTCGGGCTTTATAATACAAAGTAATAATAATTTAATTTTTTCTATTCCTGGTGTTCCAAGAGAAATGAAAGATATGCTTGAAGGTGATGTGGTTCCTTATTTAAATAATTTTTTAAAAGAAAAGGGCCAGTCTTTAAAAAAACAGGTGATTAAAAAATCAGTTCTAATGGCAACAGATATAAGTGAAAGCCAGCTGGAGTTTTCTATGAAGAGTATTAAACCTTTAGCTAAAAAATTAAATGTTGAATTAGGAATAACTGCTAGCCCAGGGCTAATTAAAATTATTTTAATTTCCAAAGCAAGCTCTCTTACAGAATGCAGTAAAAATTTAGAGAGATTAAAAAAAGAAATTACTGGTATGCTTGGAGAATATATTTATCTTGATAAAGAAGGTTTGATTGGGGATAGTTTAAAAGAAGCAATTTCAAATTGTAATTATAAAGTAACGATTAGTGCTGCGGAATCAATAACTGGCGGTTTAATTTCTAGCCTTATTACTGATACTCCTGGAAGTTCAGATTATTTTTTAGGTTCAATTATATCATATAGTAATTATGCAAAAGAAAAATTATTAAGAATTGATAAAAATTTAATTATTAAAAATGGCGCAGTTAGCGCAGAAGTAGCTGCTCAAATGGCAAAAAATTGTAAAGAAATTTTTCAGTCTGATTTTTCTGTAAGTGCTACAGGTTTTGCTGGTCCAACTGTTAATGAAGAAGGAAAATTTGTTGGTCTTGTTTATGCTTGTATAAATTACCCTAATGGGAATAGTGAAGTTTATGAAAAAAACTTTATTGGTACAAGGACTGATATTAAATTTAGAACTGCTCAATTTGTTATAAACAAGCTAAGACTTAATATTTTAAAATTTGGTGTAGGCAGTAAACAATAGTTAGTAAGTCATAGTTAATAAGTAGTAAGTATCAAATATCACTTAGAATTTTAAAAAATTTTACATACTGTATTTTATTATAAAACTTTAAATAAATAATAAATAAATTGTTTAATCTATTTATACATATTTTTAAATTTATACTTATTAAAGATAATGAAAAAAAGACTTTTTATAGCAATTACTTTGCCTGAGGATACCAGGAAAAAACTTTTTAATTCTTTAACAGGAGTTTTTTTAGACAATAATAATTTTAAGCAGATTCCTATTGATAATATTCATTTAACATTGAAATTTATTGGTGATTTTGAAGAAAAGAATTTAAATATTTTAAAAAAAACAGTTAGTCAAGCTGTTGAAGGGTTTAATGCTTTTTACTTTAAAATTGGCAATCAAATTAATGCTTTTCCAAGAATAGATTTAGCAAGAATTGTTTTTGCGCCTGTTACAGAAGGCTCAGATGAAATTTTTAAATTGTTTAATTTACTTGAAAATAGCTTAAGGAAGTTAAAAATAAAAAAAGAAGATAAAAAATTTACAGCTCATATTACACTTGCAAGAATAAAGAATTTTGTAAATTTAAAGGATAAGGTTGATTTTGTCAAAATACCAAATATAGAACCATTAATTTGTGAAAAAATTGTTCTTTTTGAAAGCATTTTAAATCAAAGTGGAGCAAAATATATAGCTTTAGGTGAATTTAATTTAAAAAAATAATCATATATTATTTAATCATAAATTATTTAACAGACATTGCTAATTTTTTTATGAAGAGTAATATTAAAGAGTAATGTATGATAAAAGATGGCAATTAAATTATGAATTAAGTTGCAGAAATTAAATTATTTGCTATAATGTATATATGTATAAATATGTATATATGTAATAGATAAGTAAAGTTATATTAGCTGAGTGTTGTATTAATAAAAATTATGATAATTAGAATAATTAAAAATGAAAATATTTTGGAGGCAATATGGATCAGGAAGATAAAAATAAAATAATAGATAATACTTTGTTACAGATAGAAAGACAATATGGCAAAGGTTCAATAATGAAACTTGGGCAATCTAATATAATTTCTAACGTTGATTGTATTCCGACAGGTTCGCTTGAACTTGATTTAGCGCTTGGAATTGGCGGAATACCAAGGGGCAGAATTACTGAAATATTTGGGCCAGAAGCTTCTGGTAAAACTACATTAGCGCTTCATATAATTGCAAATGCTCAGAAAACAGGTGGGACAGTTGCTTTTATTGATGCAGAACATGCTTTAGACCCAATTTATGCTAGAGCTGTAGGTGTAAATACAGATGAATTATTGTTATCTCAGCCAGATAATGGTGAACAGGCTTTAGAGATTTGTGAAATCCTTTTACGCAGCGGAGCTTTAGATGCAATTGTAGTGGATTCTGTTGCTGCTTTAGTTCCTAAAGCTGAATTAGAAGGTGAAATGGAAGATACACACGTTGGTCTGCAGGCAAGATTAATGTCAAAGGCGTTAAGGAAGTTGACGGGTATTGTAAATAAAACAAGAACTGCAGTTATTTTTATTAATCAACTTAGGGAAAAAATTGGTATAATTTTTGGCAATCCGGAAACTACACCTGGAGGAAGGGCTCTGAAATATTATTCATCAGTTAGATTAGATATTAGGAAAATTGACAATATTAAAGAAGGGGCTGAAGTTATTGGTTCAAGAACCAAAGTAAGGGTTGTTAAAAATAAAGTTGCACCACCTTTTAAAAGTGCAGAATTTGATATAATGTATGGTAAGGGTATATCAAGAGAAGGAAGTATTCTAGATTTGGGAACTGAAAAAGGAATTATTATAAAAAGTGGATCCTGGTATTCTTATAATGATGAAAGAATTGGGCAGGGTAGAGAAAATGCAAAAATATTTTTAATGCAAAATCCAGATATAGCAAATAAAATTGAAAAGGAAATAAAGAAGGTTCTTGGTTTTCCTTATAAAGAAAGTGATGAAAAAAATAAAAAAGATGATGAAACTTTATCAAAAATAGATAAAGAGATTAATTATAAGATTAATAACAAAAAGCAGTTAAATAATAAAAAACAAAAGGATAAAAAAGATTTAACAAATATAATTTTAAGTGATTCTGACTTTGATGCTAATGATAAATCAGATAATATTGTAA
>CAYLWJ010000042.1:0-15207 GCA_964387355.1 uncultured Actinomycetota bacterium
TTACAATATTTTTTATTTACAACCTAGTGACAAATGTCACGATTATAAATTATGCATTGTATAATACTAATTTAAGTAATGCTAATTATATATAGTGACATTTATAACTAAGTTTATTAATTTTAATATTAATATTAATATTTTAATATTAATAGTTTAATAAAAAATATTGTAAATAAAAAATATTGTAATAAAAAAGTAAAAAAAGGAGGTTATTATGGCAGAAACAACTGCGCCAAATTATGACGAGGATGTTTCAAAAAAAAGTTCAACAGGTCTTGACCCAAAAGTAGCAAACTTGCTGGCATATTTGTTTAGCTGGGTTGGTGGATTGATAATCTGGCTGTTAGAAAAAGAAAACAAGTTTGTTAAGTGGAATGCACTTCAGGCATTAATACTTGGTATAGTAGAAGTTGGAAGTATTATTGTAATTTCAGTAATTCTTAACTCAATTCGATACATTGGCGGGTTTTTCTTTTGGCTTAGCTATCTGATAGCTGGTGTTGCATGGATTTTTGCAATTATTTGTATTGTTATGGGATTTCAAGGCAAAACTTTTAGAATTCCTGGAATTTCAAAACTAACTGATAAATATTTTAAAATGTAACAATTCTTAAAGATTTTTAAAAAAGGAAAAAAATGAATATTGAAAAAAGGATGCTTAAAAGCATCAGCGAGTTTTCAATGTTTAAATATGTCCTTGTTTCCTATCTTATTTTTTTTGTATTGTATATAATTGTTTTTGCAGTTGTGGGTCTAATTGGATGGGCTTTGCTTGCTTCTTCAGGCTTAACTTTTTCAGATATATTAAACAATTTTATGCCAGGAGCAAATATCAATGATATTATAAAAGGTTTTGGTTTAAATCAGTTAGGCGGGTTTGGAGGCATACTTGGAATAATAGTATTCATAATAATTGGACTTGTTGCCTCAGTTTTTGCTGCAGCCTTAGCAGCTCTAACTACATGGATTTTTAACGTAGTTTTGCGTATTACTGGAGGAATTGAGTTAAGGTTTGTTCCGGTAATTTCTGAAAAACTCAAAGAGCATAAAGAGAAAGAAACTAAAAAAAAGAATGCTTTAGCTGATAAAAGCCAAGAAAGCAAAGAGGCTTTATAATCAACAATAAAAGCTTAAAAAATAAAGGAAGTTAAAGCAAAATAAAAAAGCAAAAAAAACAGTTCTTGACAAAAAAAATAAGAATTGATATTTTTTGTTATCGCAAGTTTAACAAATATTTTAAAATATTTTTAAGCTATAGAATAATTGTTAAGCTAAATATTTGAGTTGAAGGGCATATAGCTCAGTTGGTTAGAGCGCGTCCCTGATAAGGACGAGGTCTCTGGTTCGAGTCCAGATATGCCCACCAAGCCACCAGGAAATGTGTTTTTTAATTATTGGGGGTGTAGCTCAGCTGGGAGAGCGCCTGCCTTGCAAGCAGGAGGTCAGCGGTTCGATCCCGCTCATCTCCACCAATTTTTTTAATAGATGTATTTGGTTTAGCTATTAAGTTTAATTAGCGCTACTTTGTTTATTTTTAAACTACTTCTTTTTAACCATTTCTTATTACGACTATTCATTAATTTTTTAATCTTTAATAGTTTAGCCTTTACTGATAAAATTTTTAAAATCATCTATAAAAACTTATTTGATTAATAAATTACTAAGAAAGACTTTATGAGAATAATTTAAAATAAGATGGTTTTGTTCTTTTTTAGAGTTTATAAATTAAGAGCCTGTAAATGTTTAATAGTAAATGATAAAATTTAAGAAATTTTAAGTTTTAAAAAAAATAATATAATTTTTATTATTTTATAACTGAATAGGAGGTTTTGGTTTGAGCTTGCTTGGAATTGATCTTGGGACAACTGGAATTAAATGTGTTGCATATAATGAGGACGGAAAAGTTCTTGGTAAGACTTATAGAGAATACAAACTTTATATGCCTGAAAAAGGAATAGCAGAACTTGAGCAAAAAAATGTCCTTGATTGTCTTTTTAAAAATATTAAAGAACTTAACAGCTTTGAACAAGTAAAATTAGACCCTATTGAAGCTCTGAGCATTTCTGTCTCTGGCGATGAAGTAATGCCAGTTGATAAATCAGGTAATCCCTTATATAACACTATAATGTCTATGGATTCAAGGGGTTATGAAGAAAATGATTGGATTAACAGTATAATTGGCCAGGAAAATATTTATAAAATCACAGGTCAGCCTCCTTCTAATCTATATCCTTTAAATAAAATAATATGGTTTAAAAATAACAGACCTGATATTTTTAGTAAAACATATAAATTTCTTTGCTGGGAAGAATTTATTTTTCAGCAACTTGGAGCAGAACCTATATCTGATTACTCTGTTACAAGCAGAACTTTAGCATTTGATATTGTAAAAAAACAGTATTCTAAAGAAATTTTAGATAAGTTAGATATTGATATAAATTTATTTCCTAAAGCAGTGTTGTCAGGAACAGAGATAGGAAGCGTAAGCACCAGCGTTGCTGAAAACCTTGGATTTAAAAAAGAGGTTAAAATTGTTACTGGTGGATTTGACCAAATTTGTGCAGCCCTTGGCTCAGGGGTTGTTAGTGAAGGAATGGCATCAATTGGAACAGGGACAATGGAAATAATGCAAGTTTGCTTTAACAAACCTAGAGAAGATAAAAAAATGTTAAGCTATGGTTATCCCTTTTGCAATCATGCACTTGATAATTTATTTATTACAATGACCATTAATTATTGCGGTGGGGTTTTATTTAAATGGTATAGGGATAATTTTGCCTGTGAAGAAAAAGATATTGCCAAAAAAGAAAATATAAATGTGTATGATGTAATAATGGATTTAGCAAAAAAATCTAATTTTGCTGTAATGTTTTTCCCATATTTTGAAGGAGCTCAAACACCAAGAAATAACCCCTATATTAATGGTTCAATGTTTGGCTTGACTTTAAGAACAAAAAAAGAAGATATTATAAAAGGTATGTTTGAAGGAATTACTTTTGATTTACGCTTAAATATGGAAAAATTAGAAGAAGCCGGTGTTATACTTGAGTCAGTTAGAGCAACAGGTGGGGGAGCAAGATCAGATACCTGGCTTCAGATAAAAGCAGACATTACTGGAAAAATTATTCAAAAAATAGATGTTGATGAATCTGGTTGTATGGCAGTTGCAATACTGGCTGGTTATGGTATCGGAAAATTTAATTCAGTTGAAGAAACATTAAAAAAATGGGTTAAAATTGGTAAGGTATTTAAGCCTGATATAAAAAAATATAACGCGTATGGGGAAAAATACAAACAATGGCTGGATATTTATGAAAAAATTAAAGATTTTAAAATTATTCATTAGGTAAACATATATGAATATATATATGTGTGTGTGGTAGAAATAACAGGTATATAAATAAAAGAAATAATAGATATAAAAGTTATAAAAGAGATAATGTATGTTACAGGAATAACAGGATAATAGATATAAAAGATATAATTAATGTGTTTAATCATTATTGTAGTTATATCATTGTAGTTATTGACATTGTTTTGTTAGTTTTTTAAAATTACATAGATTATCATCATATGACTATTTAAAGTCATCATACATTTGTTTTTTATTTATTTTTATTTATTTTTATTTAAATTTTAAGTAATTTAACATATTAAAATTTACAGAAAAATAATTACAAATAGACTATTAATAATACAAATAATAAATTAAATTATTGTAATAATTAATAAAAATAAATTTATAATAGACAGGAGAAAGAGATGATGCCGAAACTTATTTTAATGTTTACGTTAAATGATATGACAGTTCCTGATGCAATTGATTATTTTGAACAGGTAAAGGATTTGCCAGTTGATTTTTTTGGATTTAAGGAAATTGGCTTAGAGCCTGAAAAAATGCAGCTATTAAATGATAAAATACACCAAGCTGGATTTAAATCATTTTTAGAAGTTGTAGAGTATGATGAGGAAGCAATATTAGGTCCTGCAAAAATGGCCGTAGATATGGGGTTTGATTATCTAATGGGAACTATTTATTACCCTTCTATTTGGGACATTGTTGGAAAAGGTAATAACAAAAAAATAAATTATTTTCCATTTTTTGGAAAAATTTATGATAGACCTTCAATTTTAGATGGCTCAATTGATGAACTTGTAAATGAGGCTAAACAATTAGAAGCTTTAGGTGTTGACGGATTTGATTTGTTGTTATATAGATACAAATATCCAGAAAAAATAGATGAGCTTGCAAAAAGAGTCTTAAATGAGATAAAAGTGCCTGTAGTATCAGCAGGCTCTATTAATAGTTGGGATAGGCTTCAGGCAACAATTGACCAAGGTTTTTGGGGCTTTACTATTGGTGGAGCATTTTTTGAGAAAAAATTTGTTCCAGATGGTTCATATAGAGATAATGTAATAGCAGTTTTAAGAAAATTAGGCAAAAACATATAAAACTTAAATTAATTATTGCTGGATAATTGAGTAAAATTTTAAAAATTTAATAAACTTTGTGTTTAATGAATTCAACTTTTTTATATCATAAGGAATTATTCAGAATAAATTAAACTAAACTAAATTAATATTATTATATTATATTATGTTATATTATATTATGATTATTAATATAATTATGTAAATATGATATAAAAATATGCAAAATCTTTGGCTTGAAGTTTTTTTAGGAAAAATTGGAAAATATTTTATTTTATTTGTAGACAGATATTACTTGTATATCTTGCCTTTAGTTATAATATATGGCGTTTTTTTAACCATTGCTTCACTGAACTTAAAAAAGATTAAAAGAAAAGTTTGCCTTGATATTATAAATCAAGTAAATCATTTAAAAAATTCAGATTCAAGTTTGTTAAATAATTCTGAGCAGATTATTGAAAATATAAAAATAGATTGGGAAAAATTTATAAAACTTTATTCTTTTTTCCCTTATGTAACATCACAAAATAATTTGTGGGTTGTTAGGACTAATGTTTTTAATGTAAGGGAAAATATTTTGCCTGAAAAAAGAGAAATTTTAAAAATAATTTGTATTTAAGGCGCTAAATTTAATATTAATATATTTAATAATTTAAAGCCATAAATTATTGAAGCCATAAAGTATTTAAATATAATATTGTATATAAAAATACCTTATATAAAATATTTAGTATAAAGTACTTAAAATTTTTAAAGAATTTAAATAAATATTTTTAATAAATAACTATTTTTTAATATTTTTTAAAAACCCAAATATAAATTTATTAACTGCTATTTAAAAAGCTACTTAAAAATTTCCAGTACAGGTTTTATTATTTGTAAAATTATCCAAAATAACCAATTTGAGCCAGCATTATAACTGGAAAAGTTTTTTACATCTTGAGAAGCACTTTGGAGAAATTCTAAGTTGTTTTTGTTGAAGAAGCTCACGAAAATTTTTGACATATCAGTACTAATCCAAAGTGTTAAAGGTATTATTAAAACACACGATAAAAAAGCACGTATAATATTTCCCTTTGACTGTGAAATTACCCATACAGCAAGTAAGGGTATTAATACTAAATCTGCTGAAGGAAGAATTTTATTTCCAGGAAGCAATGTAGCAATATATGCTGTAAAAGGAATTAAGATTAAGGATGTATATATAACTGCTGGATTTCCTACAAATATTAAAGCATCAACTCCAATATGAATTTTTCTTTTTGTAATTTTTTTATTTATAAATTCAACAATATTGTTTAAAATGGGCTTAAGGCCTTTAATAATTAATAAATTCATTTTTGGTAGGATAAAGAAAATAACAGATAAATAAACCCCATATCCAATAGCAAATAAAATATTATTTTTTGTCTCAAAATTAATAGTTTTAAATTTTAATATAATGCCAATGATAAATCCTAATAAAAAACCTGCTATTAAAGGTTCTGTAAAAAAAGAATTATAAATAAATAATTTAAAACAAGCTCCCTTAAAGTTATTTTTTTGAATAGACTTTTTAGATTTTTTAAAAATGTATAGTGGAAAAAATTTTGTAAATAAAATTTTTATTAAAATATATATTTTTTTAAAAATAGATAAAATTTGATTAATTATGAAATTTACGAATTGAGTTATTGGTGACCAAACAACAAGCTGGGGCTGAGTATTTGTAACTGCGTTAATTTTAAAATATTTTTCAAGGTTTGGTCCATAAATATCGCTAAAAACCAGAGTTATTCCTGAAATTAAAACTGCCAAAAAAATTCCAAGCCATTTCATTGCAGTTATATAATATATTAATGAGCCAATTACTATTAAAATCCACCAATTCCACAAGTCAATATTTATTGTTCTGGTAAGATGTGTTAAAAGCATTAAGATGTTCAATGCAAAAAAAGCTATAATAAGGCATAATGTAATATCGGTGTTAAATATTATTTTTTCAGATATAATCCAACCGCCATCAATTACTGTAAATTGCTTAGTACTTGTATTTTTTATCGATTCAATTATTGGATTAAAAAAATTAATATACAGTGTAATTGCTATTGATAAACCTATTGTGCCTAAAAATATATAAAGACAATTTAAAAAGTTTAGTAAAATATCTTTTAAGCTTTTAATTGTTATTAAGCTTGCAAGAAAAAGTATTGAGGGTAGAATAAAAATAGGACCAATTTCTATTATTTTTTCAATTATTAAATTTGCTGATGGCATTGTTAAAATGGTTTAAAAATAATATAAAGTTGAATTATTATTAATAAAATCTTCATGAAAATGTTCATTAAAATGTTAATGAATAATTTTTATTGTTAAAATATTAAAATAAAACATAAAAAAAATAAATAAAAAATAAATAAGAATACTTTAAGGATGCTTTAAATAGAAAAATGAAATCTGACTTTTAAAAAAACTGGATACTTAAAAAAAAATTTAAAGTAATATCAGGAATTAAATTTATAAAAAATTAAATATACAGTTTATATAAGATTTTTAAATTAAATCTTTGGTAATACTTGAATTATTGTAATACTTTGAATTATAATTATAAAAAACATTAAGTAATACACTTTTTATTTTCTTGCTTTACTTTATTTTATTTTGCATCTCAGAGGTGGTTAAATGTCGAGGATTACAAAAAAGGGGCAGGTTACAATACCAAAAAAAATAAGAGATATTTTAGGTATCAAACCTAACGATATTGGTATTTTTACTATAAAAGAGGGTAGTATTTTGTTTACAGTAAAAAAGGGAAATATTTTAAATGCACACAGGAAAAAGAATAATAAAGCTGTGGATGTTGATTCATCTAAAGTAAGAGAATTAATGAAAAAAGATATGGCAGAAAAAATTATAAGGGAAAATAAATGATTTTTTTAGACACTAATATCTTTTTAAGATATTTTGTAAAAATAGATAATGAAAAAGAAAATCAAAGGATTGAGAATTTTTTTGAAAGTATTGTTGAAGGTAAAATTATTTGCTTTACAAACGCGATGGTAATTATTGAAATAATATGGGTGCTCGAAAAATACTATGAATGGCTAAAGCAAGAGGTCTGTGACAATATAGAGTTGATCCTAAATACCCCCAATATTAAGATTAAAGAGAAAAAAGTACTCCAGTCTGCTATAGAGATTTATAGAGAAATAAATATTGATTTTATTGATATTTACAATTATTGCTATATTAAAGAACAAAACGCATCTGAGATTTATTCATTTGATACACATTTTGATAAATTATCAGAGTTATACGGTGAAATAAAAAGGTTGGTGCCTTAATCGCCTTAAGTTCTATGTGGCTCATTTGAAATTTTAACTTAGGATTTTACTTCAATTCCTACGAAATTTTCTCCACATTTTACATTATCCCTTGGTTAATTTTATTTGAATGATTATAAAAAAAGTTTTATAATAGCATATGAATAATTTTGCATTTATTGCACAATTGTGCAATGTTATTTTATTATTATTTTAATTATTAATTATTATTAGTGTTATTAGATTAGTATTGTTGTTGTCATTATTGCCGCTGTTAATGTTGCGCTGTGTTGATGTTGCACTGTGTTGATGTTGAGCTATTGATGTGCGGATACTGTGTTTTTTATTGCTACTCTTGTTGTGTGTTTCTGTAGATGTGTGTAGGTGTTATTGTTAGTCTAGCTGTTATTGTTAGTGTTGATGTTGTCGTTAGAATTGCTGTAGATGTGTTGCTGCTGTGGTTAGTGTTGATGTTGTGGTTAGTGTTGGTGTTGTAGTTTTTATCATTATATTTAAAGAATATTTAAATTTTTTATAAGGAAAATTTAAAAATGGCTGTAGATAATAATTATGAATTAAAACTCATTACAAAAGTTGCAAGACTTTATTATTTTGACAATTTAAATCAACAAAAAATATCGGAAAAGTTGAATATTTCAAGAAGTAAAGTTTCTCGCTGTTTAACAAAAGCAAAGAAAAAAAAGATAGTTGAAATTAAAATAAATTCACCATATGAAAAGTTTGAAGAATTGTCGGATAAAGTCGAAAAAACTTTTAACATAAAGGAATGCTTAATAGTGCCTTCCTCAGAAAATATTGAACAAACTTATAGATTATTAGCTTCAGCGCTTGCAGAGTTTTTTGATCGTGTCTTAAAAGAAAATGATTATATTGGAGTTGGCTGGGGAACAACTTTAAAATCAATATCAAAATATATTGAACCAGCTAGAAAAGTGCCTATTAAAATTATTCCACTTGTTGGAGGGTTAGGAAAATTTGGCGTAGAAGTACATACCAATTCTGTTGCTAGCATCTTAGCCGAAAAATATGGAGGTATTAGTTATGCAATGCATTCACCTGCAGTTTTAGACAGCAGTTATGCAAAGGAGATATTAGAAAATGACTCAAATATTAAAGAAGTTTTTAATATGATTGATAAAGTAAGTATTGCCCTTCTTGGTATGAGTGATATAGGTAAAGATTCGACTATGATTAAATCTGGTAATTTTAATGTTAATGATTTTGCGTACTTAGAAAGCTTAGGGGTGATTGGAGATGTTAATCTAATATTTATCAATAAAGAGGGGCAAACGGTCAATAATGAAATAGACAAAAGAATTTTAAAAGCTCCTTTAGAAAAAATAAAAAAGATAAAAAATGTTGTTGGGATTGCTTTCGGTAAAAAAAAGGTTGATGTGATAAGGGCAGCACTTCTTGGAAAAATAATAAATATTATTTTAACTGATGAGAAAACTGCCCAAAACTTAATTTAATAAATTTTAATAAATTTAAGAAATATAAGAAGAAAAAAGGTTGGTGTATAAAAAATGAAGCAAAAGTCAAATCAATATGAAAATAATTATGAAAATGAATATAAAGGTAAAAGTAAAGATAAATATGAAAAGGAAAATGAAATGAATAACTATATAATTATTGATGGACATAAAATTAAAGATTCATTCATGCATACAAGCAGGGAATTAAAAATAGAAATGCTTAAAAAAATGTATGAAATAAGATATTTTGAAGCAGAGACTGAGCAGTTTATTATTAGAGGTCAAATTCATGGAACATGCCATTTATATGTTGGGGAAGAAGCCACAGCAGTTGGAGCAATTTATGCTGCCAAAAAAGATGATTATATAACTTCAACACATAGAGGCCATGGTCATTGTATAGCCAAAGGTGCAGATTTAAATTTTATGATGGCAGAACTTCTTGGGAAAGCAACTGGCTATTGTAAAGGCAAGGGCGGCTCAATGCATATTGCAGATGTTACTAGTGGAAATTTAGGAGCAAATGGCATTGTTGGAGGAAGTATAGATATAGCTACCGGTGCAGCTCTTACGTGTAAGATGAAACAAAACAATAAAATAGTTTTATGTTTTTTTGGAGATGGAGCAGCTAACCGTGGAAATTTTCATGGGGCGCTAAATATGGCTTCTATTTGGGATTTACCAATAATTTATATATGTGAAAATAACCAATATGGGATGTCAACACCAGTAAAAGATGCGTTTAACATTGCGAGAATTTCAGATAGGAAGTGTGCTTATAATATTGAAGGCTTAACAATTGATGGTAATAATGTTGTGGAAGTTTTTAACACTATCAGTCATTTTTCAGAATATGCAAGAAGTGGAAAAGGTCCGGTACTTGTAGAGTGCTTAACATATAGATGGAAAGGACATTCAAAAAGTGATGCTCAGGTATATAGAACAAAAGAAGAAGTAAAAGCTTGGATGCAAAAAGATCCAATTTTAAGATATAAAAAATTTTTAATTGAAAATAATATTATTTCAGAGAAAGAAGATAAGGATATTGAAGCAAGTGCAGTAGATGCAATACAGAAGGCGGTTAAGTTTGCAGAAGAAAGTCCTTTTCCAGATCCTGCAACAGTAGAGGAAGATGTTTATGCTTAATAAAATGCTTATTTTTATTTAATAAGATATTTGCGTTTAATAAGGCTTATGATGCGATACTTATGAGGAAAATATTGCTTAAATTTTTAGATTTTTATCAAGAAGATAAATTAAATAATTTAATTTTCAATAATATAATATTTACTCTATTTAATTTTAAAATTTTGATTATAAATATTATTAGAGTGTGAGCCAGAATTGTTATGGGGGAGATAAAAATGAGAGAAATTACTTACTTGGAAGCAATTAGAGAAGCTATGCAGCAAGTTATGAGAATAAATCCTGATGTATATTTAATTGGTGAAGATGTTGCACAGTATGGTGGAGCTTTTGGTGTTTCGGTTGGCATGCTTGAAGAATTTGGTAAAGAGAGAATTAGAAATACACCAATATCAGAAGATGCTTTAATTGGAGTTGCTGCAGGAAGTGCAGTTACTGGGATGAGACCAATTGCTGAGATTATGTTTTCTGATTTTATTACAATTGCAATGGACCAGATAGTAAATCAGGCTGCTAAAATTAGATATATGTTTGGTGGTAAGGCCAAAGTTCCGATGGTTATTAGGACTGCCGGCGGTGGAGGGACAGGTGCAGCTGCTCAGCACTCACAAAGTCTTGAAGCGCTAGTTGCTCATATACCTGGACTTAAGGTTGTAATGCCATCTTGTCCTTACGATGCTAAGGGTCTGCTTGTGGCATCAATAAATGATGATAATCCAGTTATATTTATTGAACATAAACTTTTATATAAAAATAAAAAATATGCTGAGCATGTCCCAGAAGAAATTTATGAAATTCCTCTTGGTAAGGGAGAAATAAAAAGGCAGGGCAAAGATTTAACAATAGTTGCTACCTCATTTATGGTCAAAAAGTCGCTTGAAGTTTCTGAAAAGCTATCAGAAGAATTTGGCATTGAATGTGAAATAGTAGATCCTAGAACTGTAAGACCGCTAGACATTGAACTTATTTTAAGTTCAGTTAAAAAAACAGGTAGGCTTGTTTGTGTTGAAGAAGCATGTGGATTTGGGGGGTTTATGGGTGAAGTTGCTGCACAAGTTGCCCAATTTGGTTTTGATTGGCTTGATGCTCCTATAGTAAGAATTACAGGCAAAAACTGCCCTGTCCCTTACAGTCCTATTCTTGAAAATGAAATGATTCCAAGCCACGATAGAATAAGAAACACAATATTAGAATTTCTAGAAAGAATTTAAAAAATTTTAGAAAAAGTTTAAAAAATTGAAACAAAAATTGAAACTTTTAAAAATTTAATTGTAAATTTAAATAAAAATATTTAAATAAAATAGTGACATTTAAACCTATTATTATTATTATTTATTAATGTTACTAAAATTAAAATATCAGTAAAATATCAGTTATTTATTTGCATCATTGATTTTTAGTTATTTTGTTATTAATAGCAGCTGGACCAGTCCAATCTATGGCTAAAGCTATGTTAATTTTATAATGTTTAGTAATATTTAGGTGTTTTTAAATTAATTTAGATTAATATTTAAGGAGGATTTTAATGCATGAAGTTATAATGCCAAAACTTGGTCTTACAATGGAAACAGGTGTAATTGAAAAATGGCATAAAAAAGAAGGGGATAAAGTTGAAGCAGGTGAAGTATTATTTGAAGTTATGACAGATAAGGTTTCATTGGAAGTTGAAGCATATCATTCTGGAATTTTAAAGAAGATATTGCGAAATGAAGGTGAGGAAGTCCCAGTTACAGAAGTTATTGCTTACATTGGAGAGCCGGATGAACAAATACCAGAAGTTCAGGCTGATAAATCTTCTAAGGCAAGCCAGACTGTTGAGACAGGACAAGTGACTCAAACTCAAGAACAAATTATACAAACAATTAAGACAACAAAAGATATTAGTCTAACCCAAGAAAAACAAGAAGCAGAAAAATTAGAAGAAATAAAAGAAATAAAGATATCGCCTCTTGCAAGAAACTTAGCAAAAGCAAAGGGTATAGATATAACTAAAATTAAAGGCACTGGCCCTCAAGGAAGAATTGTTAGAGAAGATGTTGAGAAATATATAGAGCGTATGCAAGCAGAAGCTGTTGGAGCTTTTAGTGCAAAAGCTGAAGTTTCTCAGCCTGGAGAGCTTAGAGAAATAAGTGTCACCGAAAAAGCCTTAACTGAATCTGATATGTTTGAGAGAATTAAAATATCTCCACTTGCAAGAAATTTAGCAAAAGAACTTGGTATTGATTATACAAAAGAACCAATTAAAGGGACTGGCCCACAGGGAAGAATTGTAAAAGAAGATATTTTAGCTTACGCAAAGGCTAAAAAAAGCCTACAAGCTCAAGTGGCTCAGTCGTCTCAAGCACAGCAAGCACAGCAGGCACAACAAGCACAACAAGTGCAGCAAGCTCAGCAAATACAGCAGGCACAGCCAGCGCCACCAACACAACCAGCACAATTTAAACCCCCAGTATCTCCTGAAACAATACCAATAGCGCCTCCAAAAATTAAATCGTCTGTGCCTTTAAAGGGAATGCGAAAGGTAATTGCTGAAAGATTAACATATTCAAAACAAAACATACCCCATATTATTCCAACTGCTGTAATGGATGTAACATCATTAATTTTATTGCGTGAAAAGATAAAAGATAAAGTGCAGTCAATGTATGGCGTTAAACTTACATACACAGATTTTATAATAAAAGCATGTGCAATTGCACTTGCAGAATACCCAGTTATAAATGCATCTCTTCAAGATGGTAATCATATAATTTATGAAGATGTAAATGTGGGTGTTGCAGTATCTGTTGAAGGAGGTTTAATTGTCCCAACAATATATTCAGCAGATAAACTTAGTTTGTTCGATATTGCTAAAAAAAGAACAGAGCTTATAGAAAAAGCTAAAGCTTCAAAACTTACAATTGAAGAAATTTCCAATGGTACATTTACTATTTCAAATTTAGGTATGTATGGTATTAGAACTTTTACAGCTATTATAAATCCGCCACAGGGAGCTATACTTATGGTTGGTGAAATCTATAAAGCGCCTGTTGTAATTGAAGACAAGATAGAAATAAGAAGTCAAATGGAAATATCAATTGCAGTTGACCATAGAATAATTGATGGAGCAGATGCAGCAAAATTCTTAGTACGACTTAGAGAGATTATAGAAAATCCAGAGCTTATGCTTATATGATCTTTTTATGATATGCTTATATAGTAATTTGACTGAATTTTTTGTGCATTATTACTAAGAAACTTATTACTAAAAAACAAAGCGGTTAATTATTAATAGTTTAATAATAGTTAATAATAAAACAACTAATTAAATGAAAGATGAAATAACTAGAATAACACTATATTGTATAAATTGCAATGAAGAAACACCTCACACAGTTCATTATATAGGAAACTTTTTACGTAGTGTCTCCTGTGATAATTGCTCAAAAAAAATTGAAATAGACAGGAGACACTTAAGAACTGTTTTTGCTGAAGAATTTATTGATAGAATTTTAACAAAGCCTCATCGTATGACTGAAGATATGAAAAAAGCACTGGCTACTTTAACCCCATTTTTCCCAAAAAGGCTTTTTAAAGAGCCTCTTCAGGTTTTTAGAGAAATCTATGAGATATTAAAAAAAGAAGATAAAAAAGACAATGAAGTCTAAGTTAAAATAAAAATAACTCCTAGATAAATAAAACAATAACTCCTTAATTTATGAAACAATAACCCATAGATTTATAAAAGTTAAAAAAATAAAATAATTTCATTTTTTTGTTAAACTTTTTTTTATAATTTTACGATTATATTAGTAAAAATATATTTTTATTTTTATATGTAAGTTAATATTAATAATTTTATATCTAAATATTTTACATTAATTATTAAAAGTATGTTTAATCATTATTTTTGGTTTTTGCCTTTATTTTCAATATTTTTTTAATTGACTTAAAGGAGATTTTTTTGGAAGAAAGAAGAAGATTTCCTAGAATTAATAAAAATTCTACTGTAGAGTTTAAAGAATTAGAATTTCCAATATCAAAAGAAGGCTTTTTTACATCTCACATTTTAAACATTAGTGCAAATGGTGTAATTTTTGAAGCAGAAAAAAAGTTTAGCATTGATACAATGCTTCAATTAAGAATTAATCTAATCGGATGGCATAAAGAAAAAAATGATTTTTACAAATTTGATGAAACAGCTGTTTCTGAACCTCTTCTTGCAATTGGTAGAGTTGTTAGAATAGAGGAATTAAAAAAGGCAAAGTCATATAAAATTGGTGTTGAATTTATTAATTTAAATGAAGACGACAAAGAAGCATTAATTAGTTTTATCCAAAAAAGTATATAAGTTTATATTATATTTATTATATTTATTTTATATATAAAAATTTGTAAAAGGAAAAAAATATGGATTCAAAAAAATTAGACTCAGATTTAAAAGGTCTTGTCACCTTTAAAATTGACAATGAAGAATTTGGAATAGATATCTTATCTGTTGAAACAATTATAAGAATGACTGAAATAACAAAAGTTCCTAAAGCTCCAGAATATGTAGAAGGAGTAATAAACTTAAGAGGCTCAATTATACCAATTATTGACTTTAGAAAAAGATTTAACCTAAAGCCAAGGGAAGATGGCAAAAACACAAGAATAATAGTAGCCAATATAGATAACAAACAAATGGGCTTTATTGTAGATAGTGTATCAGAAGTATTAAGACTTCCAGTTTCTTTAATTGAACCACCCCCTGCAATTGTTGCAGGAATTGAGGCTGAATATATTGAAGGAGTTGGAAAACTAGATGATAGGCTATTGATATTAATTAATATTGAAAAGCTTTTTAGTAT
>CAYLWJ010000043.1:0-7469 GCA_964387355.1 uncultured Actinomycetota bacterium
TTTATAGAATCTGGTTCGAATCTATATATACCTTTTCTAACTTTTACTAAAAATCCTTCTTCATGTAATTTTCTAATTGCTCTCCATATATCTCTAGGCTTTCTATTATAAATTTTTAAATATTGTTCTTCTACCCAATCAACGACTGGACCATGATATAAGTTTTCAAATGGGTGCATTTGAAAATATTCTTTAACCAAAGCAGTTATAGACTTTTTCATTTTATTATCTAAGTTCATTTAGCAAATAAACTTATTTGTTCTGTCAGTGCCTCAGTTTTTAATCTATTAATAGCTAAATCACAATACGTTCTATCTATTTCTACTCCGATGCCTTTGCAATTATAAAAATAAATCAATTTAGTAGTTTAAAAATTAAAAAATATATTTAATCTTATTTTAATTATTCATTAAATATAAAAAACTAATAATGTACTCATTTTAACATATATGTACAAATATGTAAATAGTCAATATTATTAAAATTTTTTATAAGATTTTCAATTTTTTAAATCTAGACATAATAAATTTTTTAAACACTTTAACTTAGTGGTCGGGATGGAGGGATTTGAACCCACGACCTCAGCGACCCGAACGCTGCGCGCTAGCCAAGCTGCGCCACATCCCGATAAATTCCAGTATACTCACATGAATTAAGATTTTTTTAACTTAAACTAGATCTAAACTATAATTTAATAACTCTATAATTTAATAAAACTTTTATTTAAATTAGCCTATATATCTATATATTTTCTTTTTCTATATATTTGTATCCTTATATTTAAAAGTTTATTTAAAATAGTTTATTTAATAAACAGTTTTTACTACTTTTATCATTATATTATTATTATATTACTTTTATTGCTATTAAGAATAAACCAAAAACACTTAAATTAAAATATATAGTTTAAAATTTATAATACTTAAATTTATAATACTTAAGTCAATTAGAATTACTGATTTTATGCCCTAAAAACTCTTACCCACTATTAATACTCTCTATCACCCCTACTGCATCACTAAGTTTTGCAATCGTATTAAATTCTTGTCTTAACTTGCTTGCATTCTTTATCCATTTAAAAATCCATGCAAAATGCTTTCTAAACTCTTTAACTGCTTTTTCTTCACCCAAAAAAAAGACTAAAAATTTTAGATATAAAACAGCAAATTCCTTTTTAAAATCTAAAGAGGGCTCGAAATTAAAAGATTTAAAAGATTTAAAAGATGACAAATTAAAGCCTAAATTTGAATCTAATTCCAAACCTAAATTTAAATTATCCTTTAAGCTTTTTAAAAATAAATTAATGAAAAACAAAATATCATGAAAAATCCAAAGTCTTCCTCTTGCAGCTCTTCCTATCATCACCCCATCGCACTCAGTATAATTTAAAACATTTAAAGCTTTTTGAGGACTGTCAATATCCCCACTTATAATTACTGGTATTTTCACTTTGCTTTTAACTTCCTTTATTTTTTCATAATTTACATCACCACTAAAACCCTGTTTAACAGTTCTTCCATGAATAGTAACAAGACCAACTCCACAATCTTGTGCAATCTGGCAAACTTTCAAAGCATTAATATTATTGTAATCCCAACCAAGCCTAATCTTTATAGACAAAGGCTTATTTATTGTGTTTTTTACCTTTTTTAATATTTTTTCTATCTGATTTTCATCAGTTAACAAGTAACCTCCGCTTTTTGCTTTTAATACTTTTGGTACAGGACAACCCATATTTATATCTATTAAGTCAGCACTCTCCTCTAATATTTTTGCAGCTTCAGCTAAAATTTCTGGTTGAAAGCCAAAAATTTGAATCCCACATGGCCTCTCAAAATCACTAATAAATGATAATTTTAGAGTTTCTTTATTATTATAGTAAACACCATAACTTGAAATCATTTCAGTAAAATTTAAGTAGGAGCCAAAAGCTTTTGCAAAAATTCTAAAAGTATTATCACTTATCCCTGCAAGAGGAGCAGTAATTACTGAATTTTTTAATAATTGTTTTAGAGATTTAGAATTTAAAGTAGGTGTAAATTTAGAATTTAAAATATTTGTTGATTGAGAATTTAGAATAAGTGATGATTTAGAATTTGTAACATTTATTAATTGAGAATTTGGAACAACTGTGGATTTTGAATTTAGAATACCTAAAGATTTAGAATTTAAAATACCTGCCTGATTTAATTTTTCTAGGTCATTTATTAAATCAAATTCATTTAAATATTCTTTGAAATATGTATTAAACTCATAGATATAAGAATTAAATATTTTTAATAGGGAAGAATATAGTATTTTAAGAGTATCAGGTTTCATAAAATTTAACTCCGCCTAATTTAATAATTCTGCTAATTTATAATATTAACTCTGCCATAATATAACTTACAATTAAAACAAATAATATAAAATTTTAGGTTATATAAAGAATCAAACATATGCCTATATTACATATTTATATATACATTTATATATATTAATATATATCACAAATTATTAAATTAAGGTTAGTTACAATAACATTGCTATACTAATACTACAACAATAAAACGGACTTCCTTGTTTTTTTCCTTATTTTTTTAGCAATATCAATTATAATAAACAATATCAATTATAAAAATGTATATCTTATTGTCTTAATACCTAAATATATAAGTATCTAGATATATTAATATCTAAATATCTAAAAATCTAACTATATATTTTTGTTTATAATTATATTGCTTATAATTAATATTAATAATTAATATTATTGTTAAAATTTTTTTATTTTTTATAAACTTAAAATTACAAGATAATTAAAATATTTATATTTTCCTAAAAAGGAGTTAAATAAAAATGAACACACCTAAATCTTATATTATTTCTTATAATTTACCTTATGGAAAGCAAAAATTACCAATTAATATTAATTCTAAAAATATCATTAATCTAAAATTTAACAAATCTGGTATAAGTAAATATATAAATAAAGATAAAAACACAGATAAAACTTTTTATTCTGAATCTGAACAAAGAATAATTAGCAATGCTTTAGAAAACCCTGCTTTTACCCCAAAATTAGAAGATTTAGCATATAACAAAAACAATATTTGCATTCTTGTTTCAGATATTTCTAGGCCATGTCCTTCTTATAAATTTTTACCTGAAATTATATCAAGGCTAAAAAAAGCTAAAGTAAAAACAATTAAAATTATCTTTGGCATAGGAATTCACAGAAAACAAACACCTAAAGAACAGATAGAACTTATAGGAAATATAGCAGCAGAAAACTGTAGTTTCATGGATTCAAATCCTGAAAAATGCAAAATACTCGGAACAACTACATATGGCACACCTATTGAAGTATTTGAAGAAGTGTTAAAATCTGACTTTATAATTGCAACAGGAAATATTGAATATCACTACTTTGCAGGTTATTCGGGAGGTGCAAAAGCTCTTCTTCCTGGGGTTAGCTCTTACAACTCTATAACTAAAAATCATTCTTTAATATTTCAAGATAATATAGGTGCAGGAATTTTCTATAATAACCCTTTAAGGCAAGATATTGAGGATTCAGCAAAAAAATTGAAAATTGATTTCATATTTAATGTTATTTTAGACGACTCAAAAAAAATAGTAGCTGCAATTGCTGGCAAAAACAACGAGGCGTTTATAAAAGGAATTAAGCTATATGACCAAATTTATAAAATTACAGCTTACACAAAAGCAGATATAGTCTTGGTTTCTGCTGGAGGTTATCCAAAAGATATAAATTTATATCAGGCACATAAGGCATTAGAAAATATCAAAAGCATTGTTAATGACAATGGAAAGATTATACTGGCAGCAGAGTGTCCTGAAGGTTTTGGAAATGAAACATTTGCACAATGGATGCAGGAAACCGACAACTTTGAAAAAATTAGCAATAAAATCAAAGAAAAATTTATTCTTGGTGCACATAAAGCCATTCTAATATCAAAGCTTCTTAAAAAAACAAAAATATTTTTATATTCAAATTTTGACGAGCAGCAAACCTTAAAAATGGGATTTAAAAAAATCTATGATATTCAAAATTTTTTAAATGAAGAAATAAAAAAATATTCAAATATAAAAATTGCTGTCGTCCCAAATGGAAGATTTGTCAGTTTAATAACCTAACCAAATCATATAACCAACTTATATAACTTATATAACTTTTATTCAAAGTATTTAAACAATAGAAGGATAAAAAATATGTAAATTTAAGCCAAAACAGGTTGCAGCAAAGCTAATATACCTGCCTGTAAAAATTTAACTTCTTTAAAATCAAGTTTTAATTGACTTCTTATATTTATATTTCTTAACTTCTCATATATATATTTCTACAAGGATAAGGTATTTCTATCCCAACTTCGTCAAATTTATCTTTAATTCTTTTTCTAAGCTGTCTTTCAATTGTCCATTGATTTGGTGGTTTTACCTTACATATAATCTTAAATATTACTGCAGAGTCATCAAGACTGCTGATACCTCCATCGCCTAAAATTTCAGGCCTTTCAAGTATATAATCTTTATACTTTTCATCTTTCATAAACTCATCAAAAACAACTTCCAATACTTCAACTACCCTATCTGTGCTTTCCTTATAATGAACACCTATATCTACAATTGCTCTTGCCCACTCGTGTGTACGATTGCTAAGAATTTTTATTTCTGAATTAGGAATATGATGCAGTACTCCATGTAAGTCCCTTAAAACTGTAGTTCTTAAGTTAAACCGCTCAACAACTCCAGAAATATCACCAATAGTTACTATATCATTCACCTGAAATTGCTGTTCAAATAGTATAAAAGAGCCGTTTATGATGTCTTTTATTAAATTTTGAGCACCAAATCCAAAAATTACTCCAACTATTCCCGCACCTGTAATTATTGGTAATATACTTACACCAAGCTGGTCCATAATAATTAGCAAACCAATAAAAATACTAAGGGTAACTATTATATTAGATAAAACACTATTAAACGTGTAAGTTCTTTTCTTTATTTCTATTTTTTCTTCACTTATTTTTCTTTCTAATATTATTCTTATTTTTTTAGAAATTACTTTTATAATTACTGAAATAATGATAATTACAAATATTATAATTGCTATGTTCATCCAGTGAGCTTTAAAATTTGTAACAATTGTTTGAGTACTTATGCCCATTTCATTAAAGTTTAATGACACGATAAACCTCCTTTATTTTTTATCAGTTCTATAGTTAGTTTTTACACAATAGTAGTAGTAATAATAATAATAATAATAAAATTTAGAATTTAAAAATTTTACTTGATAAATCCAAACTATTTCAAGAGGTATATTTCAATAAGATTTGTACTTAAGAAAACATTCTAGCACTTATACTTAAAACTATTCCTTTTAACTTTGCTGCTAATTATAAAAACTTTACTGAAAACTTGGCAGTATAAATATAGGTCTATAAAGATTGCATTAAATTGAGAAATATTAATACTGTTTAATTATATATAATATTTATTTACTAACATTTTTCCCAATTAATATTTTAAGACCTTTTAAAGTCAAATCAGGGTCATGTATTTGAATAAACTTGCTTTTATCTTTCATTAAAACAGCAAGCCCGCCAGTAGCAACCACTTTTGGATTAAACTTTGCGTCAGACTTGCTCATTTCTTCAATAATTTTTTCTACTAAAAAATCAGCCTGACCCAAAAACCCAAACAAAATTCCTGACCTTATTCCGTCATTAGTATTTTTTCCAATTACATTATCAGGCCAACTTAAATCAACTTTGCTTAATTTTGCAGCATAACTAAATAGAGCCTCAGAAGATATTTCAATTCCAGGAGCTATTGCACCTCCAAGATAAGAACCTTCTGATGAAATAACATCAAATGTAGTAGCAGTTCCAAAATCAACAACTATTGCCGGAAAGCCATAGATTTCCTTAGCTGCTACAACATTTGCAATTCTGTCTGCACCAATTTCTTTTGGATTATCATAATCAATTTTCAAATCAGTTTTAACATTTATATCAACTATAAATGGCTTAATTTTAAAATAATTATCGCACATTCTGTTAAGTTCAAATAAAATCCTAGGTACCACACAAGAAATAGCTATTTTTGAAACTTTTTTTGGATTATAATCTGAGTTTCTTAAAAAATTATAAATATTAGACGCTATTTCATCTGCCGTTTCGTGTCTTGGGGTTACCATTCTCCATGATTTTAATAACTCTTCGTTTTTAAAAAGCCCAATTACAGTTTGAGTATTTCCGATGTCTATTGCAAGTAACATTTATTTTAACCTTCCAGTTAGTTTATATTTTTATTTATTTACTTACATAAAAAATTTATTTGTATCAGCTTTCTTATTTTAAATCCTCAAACCACCTTTATTAGTCTTCTTATTTCAAAATAGCTTAAATTAGTCTTTTGTTTTAAACCAGTTTAAAAATCTGCTCCACTAACTCTATTTTGAATTATGTAAGATATCTTCATCTCCACATTCTTTCTCTTTGCCTGTCAAAATACCTATTCCATGAGGAAGAGGCTGGTAAATAACATCTAGGCTATCTTTAACCCCTTTAATACTTCCAGGCAAATTAATAATTAAGGTGCTTTTTCTTATTCCACTAACACCTCTTGAGAGTATAGCTCTAGGTGTTTTTTTCTGTCCTTCTATTCTGATAAGCTCTGAAAAACCACTTGCTTCCTTATCTAATAATTCTTTCGTTGCTTCAGGTGTTACATCCCTAGGTGAAAAGCCAGTTCCTCCTGTTGTTAATATTAAATTTGCCTTATTGCTGTCACATATTTCAATTATCTTTGACTGGATAGCTTCTTTCTCATCAGGAACAATACAGTAATCAACAACTTCCCAGCCTTTTTCTTTAAAGAAACCTACAATGTACTTTCCACTTCTGTCTTCTCTTTGGCCAATATACCCTTTATCACTAACTGTTATTACGGCTAAAGTCAACTTGTTTTTATTTTTCATAACAGCCAAACCACCCTAAAAACATAAAGTAGATAATAATAACAATAATAATAAAATAATAATAAATATAAAAATTAAACTGTAAAAAAATTTCCTAGTTTTAAATTAAAACCACTAAAACTACCTAATTGCTAAATTAAAGAGATTTTAAAACCTTTTTTTATTATACCACCTTTAACCACTTTACAAAAAATACCAAAATTTGGCATAATACAACTTCCGATCCTATAATAAATACTACATGGTTTTGGACAATTTTTACCTATTTGAGACACTTCCAAAACAATACAGTTATCGTTATGGCTATCGCTTTTAATAATACTTTTAATAATGTTCTCAGTGTTCTCAGTGTTCTCAGAAAGGTTGCCAGAATTTTCATCATTAATAGAATTGCAATCATCAAAGATTTTTAACCTATCACCCACTTTTAAACTTTCTAAATTAAAGTTTAATGTAGTTATATTTTCCCCAAAATCACCAGCAG
>CAYLWJ010000044.1:0-1668 GCA_964387355.1 uncultured Actinomycetota bacterium
TTCGTCAACTGTTCCAATGTAGGTAACATTTACCTTACAGTTATATTTTTCTTCAAAAGGTTTAACCCATTTATCATCTGCATAACCCTGGAAACACATAATGTTTAATGTTGCAGGCACTTTTTTACAACCTGAAGAAAATGTTGCCATAGAAATTACAATAATAACTGCAAGGCTAAGTACTAGAATAGTAGTAATGGCCTTTTTCATTTTTCCCCCTTTCTATTAATAATATTTTATATTAGTATTTTTGATAAATATTTTTGTGTTTTTATTTTATTTTTTTACCATTAGTTCTTCTGCTTTTGTTCCGGTAAATTTAGCCATAAAAAATATAATAATTATTGAAAATAACAATATTACTGTAGAAATTGCATAAATTTGAGGAGACAACCCAAATCTCATCATTCCGTAAATAAATACAGGTAGTGTTGTCCATGAACCTGTTAAAAAATAGGTTATTACAATTTCATCAAATGACATCGCAAATGCAAGTAATGCTCCACCAATTATTGCAGTTTTAATCATTGGAAGTGTAACTAAAAACAATGTTTTTACCTGGTTTGCACCAAGGTCTTTTGCTGCATCTTCATAAGTTCTACCAAGCCTGGATAGCCTGCTCATAACCTGAAACATTACAACTGGTGTTGTAAAAGAAACATGGCCCAGTGTTATGGTCAACATTGAGAGCGGAACATGTAGATTTATAAAAAAGATTAGCATCGCGATACCTATAATAATTCCTGGAAGAATAATTGGAAGCTGTGCAAGGGTCATAAAAAATCTTTTGCCAGGAAAATTAGTTCTAACAATAAAGAAAGCACCTGAAGTTCCAAGCACAACTGCTATTACTACAGCAGTTAAGCTAACCTGTAAAGAATGAACAAAAGAATCCACCAAACTAGAATTTCTCATAAGCTCCTGATACCATTTTATAGTAAAGTTTCCAAAAGTTACTGTTGATTTAGAAGCATTAAAAGAAAATAAAACAATAATTATTAAAGGAATATAGAGAAAAAGATATATCAATATAGAATATACACCTAAAAAAGGAAACTTAAATTTTTTCTTTTCCTTTAATTTAACTTTGGCAAAATTATTATTATTCGCAAAATCATCATTATTTTTACTGTTATTTTTATTAACCTTATTCAACAAAGATTCCTTCCTTTGACCCAAAAATTTGTGCAATTACTAAAACAATAGCAGCTATAAAAAATAGAATAAAACCTAGTGCAGAACCAAAAGGCCAATTAAATGCACCACCAAACTGAGCCCATACAACATTACCATACATAATTCCTGTATTTCCACCAAGCTGAGATGGAATTATATAATCACCAAGAGCAATAATAAAAGAAAGCATAAATCCGGTAACTAAACCCGGTAATGAAAGAGGGAAGATAACATTAATAAACGTTTTGACTTCATTTGCACCAAGGTCTCTTGCCGCATCTATTAAATTATTTGGTATCTTCTCAAGTGATGTATAAAGAGGAATAAATACAAAAGGTATTGCAATATAAGTTAATGTAATAACGACTGACACCTGATTATATAAGAAAATAGACAAAGGCTCTTTAATAATTCCCATATTTATGAGTGCAGTATTAATAAGGCCTCTATTTCCAAGAATTGTTCTCCATGCAATTATTCTAACTAGATAAC
>CAYLWJ010000045.1:0-24905 GCA_964387355.1 uncultured Actinomycetota bacterium
AAAAAAATCATTTAAAAATTAATTATTATAAAAACTTATAACAAAAAAAATATATTATTTAATATTTTACATAATTTAAAAAAATTAATTTAAGATCTTATTTTGTAAAAAATGGTAGAAGTTATTCCTTTTAAAGGTTTAATATATAATAAAGATAAAATCATTAATTTTGCAAATGTAATTGCGCCACCTTATGATGTAATAAACGATAAGCAAAAAACTTTTTTAAAAAACCTTAGTCAATATAATATAGTAAATCTTACCCTACCAGAAGAAGATAAAAATTTAAATAAATACCAAACAGCGCAAAATATTTTTTCCGAATGGCTTAGAAAAAAAATTTTAAAATTTGACAGCAATGAATATTTTTATATCTTTGAAGAAAATTATAATGAAGATAATATAGGTAAAAAAATTAGCGGTTTTATAGGATTGTTAAAAATTCAAGACTATGGACAGCCTAATGGAATTTTAAGACATGAAAATACCCTTTCAAAACCAAAAGAAGATAGGTTAAATTTATTAAGAAGCTGTAGAGCAAATTTTGAATTTATATACACATTATATGATGATAAAGATTATAAAATTGCCAGTATTCTTGAACAAACAAAAAAAGATTCCAGTCCAAAAATCAATATAGTTGCTCCTTATGATTCTAATTTAAATTTTCGACTTTGGAAAATATTCGATAGTGAACAGAAAAAAGAAATTGTAAATTTAATGAAACCTAAAACTTTGTTAATTGCAGATGGCCATCATAGATATGAAACTTCTCTATTATATAAAAAAGAAATTGAAAAGGTTAAAGGAAATTTTTTAAAGCCTGAGGATTATATCCTTTCTTTATTTATCTCATATAACCAAAAAGATGTTTCCATACACCCCACACATAGAGTTATTAAATTTCAGAACAATTTAACAATAAATCAAATAATAAATATTTTATCTAATTACTTTAATATAGAAGAAATTGATTTTTCTGAAGATTCAATAAAGAAATCTATGCAAAACTATTATTATATTTACTTAAAAAACAGAAAAAACACAAATCTTATAAGGACAATTCCTATTTGTATTTGTGATAAAAATGAAAAATGCTATTTAGCAGTTTTAAATTGTAATTTATTAAATATTTATAAAAATCTAGGCATACCTTTTGAAAATTCTATAGAAGAGTTTGAATTTCTTGATGTAAATATATTGCATAAATTTATTATTGAAAATCTTTTAAAAAATTTTAAAATTGAGGAAGTTTCTTTTTTTCATAATATAAACGAAGTTAAAAATGCTCTAAAGGAATCTAAAGTTAATTCTTCTTTTGGTTTTATACTAAATAATCCAGATATTGAAACTATAGTAAAACTCGCAAATAAGGGAATGTTAATGCCACAAAAATCAACCTATTTTTACCCTAAACCCTGTAGCGGATTAGTAATTTACAAATTCTAAAATCAAATTTTAAAAGCAATAGTTAAGCTTAAATAGCTAGTAAAGGAGTTAAAAAAATGAAAAACTTTAACTCAGATTATTTTAACAATCAAAGTAAAATAATTGCCGAAGCTGCTTTTATTGGGTTTGGTGAGGTAAATACACCAAAAGATATTATTGAGAAGAAATGTTTAATTGCAAAAAAAGAGCTTGAAAATTTAGGTGTTAACTTAAAATGTTTTGAAATTGTAAGTGATGATCAGCAGGGTTTACAAGCTAAAAAAGCAATTGAAGTTTTGCAAAAAATTAATTTTGATTTTATTGTAGTCTGTATTGCAGGATGGATTCCTACTTGGGCAGTGTTAAGAGTTGTAAATAATTTTTCAAATAAGCCAATGTTATTGTGGGGGCTTTCTGGTTATTATGATGATAAAAACAAGCTTTATACAACTGCAGACCAAGCTGGTACTACTGCTATTAGAAAGGTTTTTGAAGATTTAAATTACAATTTTAAATATATTTATAATTTTACTGGAAAAAATGCAGATATCGAAAAAATTAAAAATTTTGCTGTTGCAGTTAAGGCATTAAATAAACTAAAAAGCTCAAAAATTAGTATGATGGGCTATAGGGATATGAATTTATATAGTACTTTTTATGACCCTGTTTTAGTAAAGAAAATATTTGGGACAGAATTTGAGCACTTTGAAATGCTAGAAATAAACCAAAAAATAAAAAATTTAGATAATAATAAAGTTTTAAAAGAATATGAAAAAATTAAAAATAGCTGGAAATTTACAAAACCAGCAGCTAAAGATACTTTAATTAAAGGTATTAAGTATTATTTATCAATAAAAGAAAAGATAGAGGAAAAACAATACGATGCTATTTCACTTATTGACGTTGATGGGATGAAAAAACTTGAAGGATTTCCTCCTGCCATGGTTTTTATGTTAATTTCAAATGAATTAAATATTCCTTCAATTCCTGAAAATGACTCTTATGGTTCATTAACTCAGCTTATTTCTAAATATTTAACAGGACAAATTTCTGCTTATTTTGAATTTTACGAATTTATGGAAGATAGAATTCTTGTAGGAGTACCAGATTTTATTCCCAAAGAAGTAACAGACGGAGATATATTAGTAATGCCTACAAAATTTGGAGATTTTAACGAAGGAATATTGAATGTTTCAAAAGTTAAAACTGGCATAGTTACACTTGCAAGATTTTCAACAAAAAATGGCAAATTTATATTGCATTTATTAACTGGAAAAGCTGTTAGTCCAAGACCATGGGAAGAAGTTGGTTGGACACCACCAGCACCGCAGCTGCCAAGCCTAGAAATTATTCTAGATGTTCCAATTGAAGATTTTGCATCAAAGGTGCTTTCTCAGCATTATATTCTTACATATGGCGATAATACAAAATTATTTATAGAATTCTGCAACCTGCACAAAATAGATATGATTTAATATTAATTTTTTATTGACATTAATTATTTAATATTAATTATTAACTGTAGCAACATTAGTAACTAGTTTTATTGTTTTTTTAATTATTTTGTTTTATTTAAATATTAGTTAATCTTTCTTTTAACTGGTTTAATTCTTGCTTGAGTTCTTCAGGAAACCTGTCGCCAAACTGAAGATAAAATTGGTCTATTTGCTCTACCTCTTCAAGCCATTCTTTTTTATCTATTTTAAAAAGCTCTGCTAAATCTGACTGTTTCAAATCAAGGCCTGTTAAATCTATATCTTTTATTTTTGGTATAAAACCAATTGGAGTTTTATCAGCTTCAATTTGGTTATTGCATCTTTTAATTATCCACTCCAAAACACGTATGTTATCACCAAAACCTGGCCAAATAAAATTGCCATTTTTATTTGTTCTAAACCAATTAACATGAAATATTTGAGGTGGATTTGATAATCTTTTTCCTATGTTTATCCAATGTTTAAAATAATCACCCATGTTATAGCCACAAAATGGTATCATTGCCATTGGATCTCTTCTTACCTTTCCCTGTGCACCATACTGTGCTGCAGTAATTTCTGAAGCCATTATAGAGCCTGTAAAAACACCATGTTGCCAATTAAAAGACTGATAAATTAAAGGTGCAAGAGTAGCTCTTCTCCCACCAAAAATAATTGCTGAAATAGGCACACCTTCAGGATCATTAACAAATGGTGAAATTGATGGACATTGTTTGATTGGAGCAGTAAAACGACTATTTGGATTTGCTCCTTTAACTGGATTACCGCTTTCATCTTTTAAATTTGGATTCCAAGGCTTTCCTGTCCAGTCAAAACCAAATTCAGGCACTGGCCCATCTGCTCCTTCCCACCAAACTGTACCGTCTTCTTTAAGGAGTGTGTTAGTGTATATAGTATTTTTTTGCATTGTTTTAATTGCATTTGGGTTAGTTTTAGAATTTGTACCTGGCAAAACTCCAAAAAAGCCAGTTTCAGGATTTATTGCCCATAATCGTCCATCATCTTTAATTCTCATCCATGCAATATCATCTCCAACTGTCCATACTTTATATCCTTTTTTTATAAAAGGATCAGGTGGAATCAGCATCGCAAGATTAGTTTTTCCGCAAGCACTTGGAAATGCACCTGCAATGTATGTAATATTACCTTTTTTATCTTCTATTCCAATTATAAGCATATGTTCTGCAAGCCAACCTTCATATCTTGCTAGATAGCTTGCAATTCTTAATGATAGACATTTTTTACCAAGCAACACATTCCCACCATAACCAGAATTAACACTCCAAATAGTATTGTCTTGTGGAAAATGAAGAATTAACCTTTTATTAATGTCTAGCTCTGCTTTTGAATGAAGGCATTTAGTAAAATCACCATTATTTCCTAAAGCTTCTAGAACTTTATCTCCAGCGTTTGTCATAATCAACATATTTAATACTACATATATACTATCAGTAAGCTCAACACCAATTTTTGAAAATTTAGAATTTACTGGCCCCATAGAAAACGGTATTACATACATTATCCTGCCTACCATTGAATTAGAAAAAAAACTAGATGCTTTTTTATAAGCTTCTTCTGGATCCATCCAATTATTTGTTGGTCCAGCATCTTCCTTTTTTTTTGTGCATATAAAAGTTAAATGTTCTGTTCTTGCAACATCATTAATTGCTGTTCTATGATAAACACACCCGGGTAGTATTTTTTGATTTAATTCTATTAACTCGCCTGTTTTAAAGGCTTCCTTTTTAAGCTCTTCCTTTTGCTTATCTGAGCCGTCAATCCAAACAATTTTATCAGGCTTGCACATTTTAGCCATTTCATCTATCCAGTTTAACAATTCTTTATGCTGTGTTTTCATAAAAGTCCTCCATGTTAAAATAAAGCAATTTTAAACTAATTTTATAAAGCAATTTCTAAACTATTTTTGGATTTTAAATATTAAACTATTTTTATGAAAAAATAAACAAAATAAGAAAAACAAAATAAGAAAAAATATTAGCATCTAAAATTTTTTGATAAAAAAATAAAAATATCCAATACTTGCCCTTAAAGCTTTATACTATTTTTGGTGTAAAAAAAGAAAAAAAATTTCAGTAAAAATTGAATTACAGTCAAAATTAAAGTTTATTAAGCATAAAACTTAATATTTTCAAATCTTGGTTTAGATTTAAAACATTGAATTACTAAAGCGGCAAATTTTTAGAAGTTATTTAATTATTTAATTGTTTCTAAAAGATCTTCTAAATCAACTGATTTTTTTATAATTTCAACTAGCTTATCCAGTTTTTTAATTTCATGAAGGTTAGATCTACCCATCATTTCATTTAACTTTGAAACTGTAGTTAATGTATCATATTTTACTAAAATCATTGGGACACCAAGCTCATCAGCTCTTCCTAAAACAACAGTACTAGGCTGGAAATTACCTGTTAAAATTAGACATTTTGTATTTGTTTCCAATGCTGCCAATTGAATATCTGCTCTATCTCCCCCTGTTATAACTGCTTTACCTGGTTTGGTTCTAAAAAATTTCAAAGCCATTTCATGGCCCATAGCACCAACCATGAAAGAATCAACTAGTTCTGTAGCATTAACTTCAGCACATAAAATTTCGCCATCCAAAAATTTTGCAATATCAGAAATACTAACAGATGATAAAACTTTATCAGAATAAATAACACCAAATAATTTTATTTTTATTTTTTTCAAAAATGGAATGATTAAATTATCAATTCTATCCTTTTCTTCAATTGGTACCATATTTATGATAATTCCACTAAAATTGCTATCAAAATAATCTTTAAAATAAAGAATCTTATCTATAACATCATTTTCATATCGCATTATTAAAACAACTTTGGCATTAACTGCTAAACAAATATCTCTTGATGAAATCCCAGCAAAAGAACCATAAGTTAAATTCCTTGCACTCTCAATTAAAACAATGTCTTTATTTTTTTGAATTGATTCATATGCCTGTTTTATAGAACCTAAATAATCAATATTTACCGATTCTATCTTTTCTTTTAATGCTTTATCATAAGATTGTTCAGTAAATATTATTGGACATATGTCTTTTGTCTCATCCTTAAGCTCTAAAATATCAATAATATATCTTACATCTTCATCAACATAACAGTTTCCAATTTTTTCAGGGAGCATACATATAGGCTTTAAATAACCAACTTTATAACCTTTTTCTTTTAAAATTTTCCCAATTCCAACACATAGCGAACTTTTACCAGAAAATGACCTATTTGAAGCAAAAACTATTGGTTTCATTTATCCTCCCTGTCTTAATAAATAATTATTTATATTTAGTTATATTATACCAAAATAAATATAAAAAAATAAGTAACACAATTTACAAATTAGAAAAATTATTGCAATTACCTTTTTTTATTTTTTATTTTATTTTTTATTATTATAAATTAATTAAAAGGATTTATCTAATTAAAAAGATTATTAAATAAAATTAAGAATCTGAAACTTGAGGAATTCTTTCTATACCATAATTTGATGGAAATACCCCAGTAGGACAAATATCTGCACACTCCATGCAGTTTAAGCAATATTTAAAGTATGAGGAATCAGGGATAAATGAAACTTTTTTATTTATGCCTCTCCCAACAAATCCTATTGCATTATACCCCTTTACTTCAGAACAATACCTTACACATAAGCCACATAAAATACAATAATTATAAACTCTTTTATACCTTGTATTATTAAGTGAATATTTTTTAGCTAATCTTTTTATTTCTGGATGGTAAGGATACATAGCTAGATAAAGCTCCGTTAAATGTTTTTTAACATCATTTACTTTTGGGCTGTCTGTTTCAACAATTAAGCCTTGTTCAATTGGGTAAGCACATGATGCAACTAATTTACTTTTACCTGCTTTTATTATCTCAACAAGACAAAGCCTACAAGCTCCATGAGGTTTTATTTTTTCATGAAAACATAAAGTGGAAATGTGGATTGAACTTCTTTGTGCAACATTTAAAATTGTTTCATTCTCATTAC
Source organism: uncultured Actinomycetota bacterium (assembly GCA_964387355.1). Taxonomy (GTDB): domain Bacteria; phylum Actinomycetota; class Humimicrobiia; order Humimicrobiales; family Humimicrobiaceae; genus Calidifonticultor. Next base: position 6,951 of record CAYLWJ010000045.1, read on the forward strand.
CATAATATTCTTTCGAATCTATAATAACTTTAATTTGGCCTTCATTCTTGTTATTAGTATCATTAATATTAATATTTTTTGTTTGGTTCTTCATTAGTCACTCCATTGTTTATTTTTTTAATTAATTTATTTTTTTAGTCATTAAATAATTTAAAACTAATTATAATTTTTTAACTTCAAGATTTTTTAACTTCAAACATTTTTAATTTCAAGCATTTTCAAAAACCTTAGCCTTTTCAACTTTTCCAGTTTTCTTAATTACAGCTTTAAATTTCTCAGGACAAACTTCAAGGCATGTTCCACATCTTGTACAAATATCTAAATTAATAACATGAGGTTTTTTAGGCTCACCCGAGATAGCATTGACAGGACAAGATTTAACACAAATTCTGCAACCTGCACATTTTTCTTGTGAAATTTCATAATATATTAATTGCCTACAAACCAATGCAGGACAAGATTTGTGATAAATATGAGCTTCATATTCATCTTTAAAATATTTTAAAGTAGTTCTAACAATATTATGAGCTGTTCCACCAAGAGCACATAAAGAAGCATTTTCTAATAATACACATAAGTCTTCTAATAAAGATATATCTTCAGCATTTGCATTTCCGCTTATAATCCTATCATAAATAAAAGTCATTTGTCTTAAACCTTCACGACAAGGCACGCATTTTCCACATGACTCATCTGCTAAAAAATTTATATAATAACTAGCAATATTTACCATACAGTCAGTCTCATCCATAACTATCATTCCACCAGAGCCCATCATTGAACCAGCTTTTGTAAGTTCATCAAAATCAACAGGCAAATCTAAAAGTTCTTTTGGCAGTATTCCGCCTGAAGGTCCACCTGTTTGAACTTTAATATCAGTCCCTCCATTAACTCCACCACCAATTTTAAAAATTATATCCCTTAAAGTAATTCCCATAGGAACTTCAACTAATCCTGTATTTTTAACTTTTCCAACAAGTGAAAATATTTTTGTGCCACTACTATTTTTTGTACCAATACTCTTAAACCAGTCAGCTCCATTATTTATTATATGAGGAACATTGGCATAGGTTTCAACGTTATTTAAATTAGTAGGTTTATTGAATAAGCCACTAACAGCTGTATGAATATATTTTAACCTTGGTTCCCCAACATTTCCTTCAATTGCTGTCATTAAAGCACTAGACTCCCCAGAGACAAAAGCACCTGCCCCACGATGAACCTTTACATTAAAGTTAAAACCAGTATTTAAAATATTCTCACCTAAAAAGCCATAATCTTCTGCTTGCTTAATAGCTATTAATAAATTACTAACAGCAACAGGATATTCCTGCCTTACATAAAAATATCCTTGGTTAGATCCAATTGCATAACCAGCAATAATAAGTCCTTCTAAAACACTATGTGGGTTGCCTTCTAAAATGCTTCTATCCATAAAAGCCCCCGGATCACCTTCATCTGCATTTACGATTACATATTTTGGCTCTTGCTTAGCATTTTTTGTAGTCTCCCACTTAATACCTGTTGGGAATCCTCCACCACCACAACCTCTTAAATTAGACTTTTTAATTTCTTGTATTACTTCTTCAGGGTTCATACTTGTTAAAACCTTTGCCAAAGCGCGATAACCCCCAACCCTTATATAATCATCAATGCTTGTAGGATCAATTTTTGAATTTATATCAAGTACAATCCTTTTTTGAAATTTATAAAATGGAATATCTTGTTCTCTTACAATTGGATTTCCATTATCATCTTTATATAAAAGTCTGTCTACGATTTTACCCTCTATAGTCTTTTCAAGAATTTCTTCTGCATCCTCAACTTTGCTTTTTACATAACATATCCCCTCAGGATATATAACAATTATTGGACCTTTTTCACAAAAACCATGGCACCCGGTTCTTTTTAATAAGATATTTTTAACTTTTTCGGGATTATTCTGCTCCAGTTTTTTCATTTTTTCCAGAATAATGTTATAAATTTCATCAGATGAATAAGCCTTACAACCAGTACCAGAACAAATGGATATTATTTTTTTATCTTTAATACTTTCTTGAAGTCTTTCCCTAAGTAAATTTAAATCTTTAGGTGTTTTTATAATTTTTTCATTTTTTAATTCTTCGCTTTTTTTCATTTTATCTCCATTTTAAAATTTTCGTTTTTAATTATTTTTTTAATTTTTTTAAAAAAATTAATCTGCCTCACTGAATAATTTTTCCAATTGTTTATTTGTAGGATTGCTGTAATACTTGTTATCAAACATCATTACTGGTCCTAAAGCACAACAGCCTAAGCAATTAACAGTATCTAATGTAAATTTTAAATCAGGAGTGGTACTGCCTGGCTTAATTTTTAATATATTGATTATTCTTTGCAGTAAACTATCAGAACCTCTTACATGACAAGCTGTTCCTGCGCAAACAACTACAGAATATTTCCCTTTTGGCTCAAGGTTAAAAAAAGTATAAAATGAAGCAATACTGTAAATTTGGGTTAATGGTACATTAACTTTTTTTGCAACATAAAAAAGTACATGTTTAGGCAGCCAGTTATATTCTTTTTGAAAGTCAATAAGCATTTGAATTAAATTTTCTTTGCTATTTTCATACTTTAAAATAACTTTATCAATACTATTAATATCGCTGATTAATTCTTCCAATTTTATCTCCTTTTCTATATCATTCTTGTTGTCTAAATCAAAATTTGTATCCTTATTTTTATTTTTTTTAAAAATATTATTTGTATTAATAGAAAAATTATTAAAAATATGAATATTATCATAATTATTATTATTGTATGCTAAGCTTTTTTTTAAAATTTTTTTACTTTTTTCATTTAGGGCTAAGTTATATATCGGCTTTCTTGTAGAGCTATAATTTTTATCTATTAATTGGAATTTTTCAAAAAGTTTTATAGTTCTATAAACAGTAGCTATACCAATTTTTGAATCAATCTTATGAGAATTAATAAAAATATCTTCAGCAGTAAAATTATTAGGATAATTTAATATAGAATTTAATATTATTTTCCTTGGTTTTGTAATTTTAATATTATTGCTTTTTAATTTATTTACAGCTAAATAAAATTTTTCTTCATTCATTCGTAAATAAATAAATATATAAATAATTAATTAAATAAGTAAATAGAAAAATATAAAGTTTAAAAAATATTAAAAAATCTTATAAAATAAAGAAAAAAATATTATATTTATATCAAAAAATATTGTGTTTATATTAAACAAATTAAAATATTTATAATGATATTGATAATGATAATGATTATCATTATAGCGATTTTAATATTTTATTTTTTACCTGTCATGATATCTTTACAATTTAATTATTTAAATGATAATCATTTAAAAAACTTTTCTTTTTTTTATTATTATGATATAATTAAAAAAAGTTGTAACTGCTGTAACAAACTAAAAGTAACTGTTATAAAAACAATGTAAAATTTTAAATTTTTCTATAGCAAGTATTTTTAATTATTCATTAAGCAAACCATTTGTTGTATATAAAAAATAAACGAAGTTTTTAGTATTTCAAGCAAATTTCAGTATTTCAAGAAAAAAATTAATAATAAAAAATGAATAGTAACAACAACAGTAATTTAAATAATTATATAAAATGTCAAAAATTTATAGTTGAGAGTGAACTTAACTATAATTGGCTTAATCTAAAATTAAATATTGCACAATCAGAATTTTTAGAAAAATTTATAGATTGTGTTTTTAGTTCACTTGAAAAAATTGCAGAGGAATTAGAAAAAAACAAAATAGACAATAAAATGTAAAAAATTTCTAGTTAATATTTCTTAATAATAAAAAGGGTTTTAACAAAATACTAAAATGGGCAAAATAATAAAAGAAGAAGATAAAGAACAAAAAAATTTAAATATTAACTCAAAAAAAATGCTCCAAAATTTAGAAGCAAAACTTAAAAATTTTGGCTACAAATTTACTGGTCCGAGGAGAAAAATTCTAGAAATTTTAGCTGGTAAAAATGATTTATTTGACACTGATAGTATATATCTAACAGTTAAGAAAAAAGATCCAAGCATTGGAATTGCAACAGTTTATAGAACTCTTGAGTTATTAACAAGATTAAATTTAATTTGTAAAATTAATATTGGTTTAGAAAAATCAATGTATATGTTATCTGAAAATTGTACAAAACAAACATCAGTTTATATGATATGTGAAAAATGCAAAACTGTTATTACAAATAATGACTGCTTAAAAAACGCAATTAAAATCAGATTAAAAGAAAATGCAGAGCAAAATATTTTAGATAATTGTAATTTAAAGATAGATAAATTTCAGATTGTTTTTAGTGGTTTATGTGAAAAGTGTATAAAAACTTAACTTAAATTGTGGTATTATTATCTAATTAATTCATACCTAATTAATTCTTATCTAATTATTTAGAATTATTTAGAATTATTTAGCGTTTTTCTTTTTACTAATTTCTTTACTAATTATTAATTCTTTTTATTAATTTCTTTTTTACTTTTATTTATTTTTTCTACTCATTGAGTATTTTCTTAATTTTCTTTGCAATTTTAACAATTGCTTTTTGAAACTTTTCATCAGCATTGCAAGGAGAGTAGCCTTTTAAATCAGACTCTCTTACCTTTTCACTATAAGGTAGTTCACCTAAAATTTCAAAGTCTTTTAGTGATTCAAAAAGTATTGCTCTTTCTTTTTCTAAATTTATTTTATTTAAAACTATAAAGAGTCTTTTTATTCCTAAATCATCAGCCATTTTTTTAACTGCATGAGCGGTCTGAATACTTCTTTTACCCGGTTCTATCACAACTATTAATAGATCCATACTTTCACAAGTTCCTCTTCCTAAATGCTCTATTCCTGCTTCCATATCTAGAATAATTACTTCATCTCTATCAACAATTAGGTGTTTAAAAAGCCTTTTTAATAAAACATTTTCAGGACAATAACAACCACTACCACCAGCCTTAACCGTTCCTGCAACAAGCAGTCTTACTCCATCTACTTCAATTCCAAATTTTTGGGGTATGTCATCTACTTTAGGGTTTAATTTAAAAAAAGTTCCATACTCTCCTAACTTTGCTCCTGTTCTTTCTTCAATCAAAGGCTTCATTTCTATAAGAGGTGTTATTTTACTTGCCTGTTCATAAGGTATCCCTAAAGCTGATGCTAAATTTGCATCAGGGTCTGCATCGACAGCTATTACTTTTAAATTTTCGCTTGCAAAAAATTTTGCTAAGCAGGCAACAAGTGTAGTTTTACCTACTCCACCTTTTCCTGAAACTGCTATTTTCATTTCTAATTAAATTTATAATTTCTAATAAAATTTAAAAAAACAATTTTTACAAAATACTAAAAGATATAGTTTATCAAATAATTAACAGCATGAAAAATTTAACCCAAATAAATAAATAATTAAATAAATAAATAATAATAAGACTTAGTCAAGATAAGAGTGAGCATATAATATTCTATTGGTTAAAATATCAAAAGTTTTTATAGCATTCATTAATTCTTTGTCAAGTGGATCAAGAATTGCGCTATCAAGTCCATGACTAAGTAAAATAATTAAATAAGTCCTATTTATAAGGCTTTTTAACTCGGGAGGTGAAGATTGAGAAACATTAGATAAGCCTACAATTGTCTTAGGTTCTTCAGGTAACCCCATTAAATCTTTTAATTGTTTAAAAGCCTTCAAACCCTCAATACAATTGTACACTTGCTGTTGCAGAACTGCCACAGGTAAAACTATAGGATCAAGATATAAATCAGATAATGGTACTCCATATTCTATTGCAGAATTTACAATATTCATTATAATTTCTATTCTGCTATCAACATCTGTAGGAACACCTTTTTCGCTTAACGCAATTCCTACAATCTTTGCATTATATTTCTTAGCCATTGGCATTAATATATCTAGTTTATCTTTATCCCCAGTAACAGAATTAATCATTGCTGTACCCTTATGAACTTGTAATCCCGCTTCTATTGCAGCAGTGTTTTTAGTATCAAGAGCTAAAGGTATATCCACATTATCTTGAATAGTTTTTACTATCCACTGCATCAACTCCTCACCATTTTTTGTTGCTGGGCCAATATTTACATCAACATAATGTGCACCTGCTTCTTTTTGAGCTTTAGCCATTTTAATTATTGGCTCTGGATCCCTGTTTCTTATTGAATCTCCAACAATTTTTGAAGTAACACTAATATTTTCGCCAACTATTAACATTTTTTTCACCCCCACCTAAAAATAATTAAATTTTTTAAAATAATTAATTTTTTGAAACATAATTTTTTAGAAATTTTGGAACATCCCCTGCTTCCCTAGGACCGACAATTACTTTCCATCCATCTCCAAGTTCATCCTCTAGCTCACCTTGCATTTGTGAAACATAACCAGGAACAATTAGTTCCTTTTTATTTATTTTTTGTTCAATTCCACTTTTTTTAATAAAATTTGCAATCAGTTCTGGCACAAATTTACCAGCTGCCCAAGCTGTTAAAACAGATTGTCCATCTACATCCATAACAAGAAGCCATGAAGGAACTTTGCTGCTTTCAACTTCACCTGCAATTATAAAATATGTTAATGAGAAGTTAGTTGTAATTAAAACAGGAGAATCTGCATTAGGATTATTAATCTCATATATTTTTTGGTCAACAGCCATTGGTTTTCTAGGATCTGTATAAATGTTTTGTCTATACACAAGCAATGGAAATATGTTTTCTGGATTAGCATTTGACAAAACTATTATAGATCCATACTTTGCAACAAAAATTGACGCAATTAAAGCTTCTTTTAACGGTTCATTTGTTATTTCATTTGGAAATACTATTGTTGGATAACCAAATAATCTATCTTTTTTATTAACTGCAGCTCTTCTAAGAATAATTTGATTAAAAAAATCCTCTTTTAAATTTCTAGTACCTATGTCAATTACTATATTTTTTATGCCTTCAGCTCTAAGTTTACCTGTTAACTGTCCAATTTCATCAAAATCTTTACCCCTAACTACAACAGGACAACCAGTTTCTTTAATTGTATCTTTTAATTGTTCTAAATTTTGCAAATTAATACAATGGATTAACGGTTTTTTATCTTTATATTTTAAAGCAGCTTCTTTTAAAACTTGAGTATTTGAAGATAAAAAAATAAGAGGCTTAAGTGTGTTTGTTATAATTTTATCAGCAGCTGATAAAAATACTTCCTTATTTTCTGATTTGTTTATTAAGCATATTCCACTTATTTCTAAAGTTTGGCCAACCCTTTCATATTTTAAATTATTAACTTTGTCAATCACTTGATTAATTGAATTAGATTCATCACTGTCATTTACAGCAATAACAAAAGCATTTGGATTTACAAAAGTTCTATCATGACGGTAAACAACAGTTTCTTCTCCAAGTTTTATAGCATAATCTCCGCTACCTATTTCTACTTTTAAAACTGGTGGTTGTGAAGCTTCTGCTAAGGCTTCCTTTGCCTGCTCAGACACATGTGGACATTTCTCTAATTCAGTTTTACCTGCTGCAAGCTGCATACCAAAAGCAAGACACGTGGGAAAACCACAGTCTTTACAGTTGGTCTTGGGCAAAAGCTTGAAAATATCAAGACCGCTTAAAGGCATAATTACCTCCTTCAGGTTTAAAATAAATCATGTATATTTCTTTTTTTATTTTTTTACTAGTTTAAAAGATTTTATTTAAAATTTTAAAATTTAATATAAAATTAATATAAAAAATTATTATTTTAAAAATTTATTATTTAAAAAAATTTTTGATATTAAATAATTTAAATAATTATTACATTATATAAATTATTACATTATTGGTTCCATTTCTAATGCCGGATGCCCAACATCCATCATCCATTTTAAAACTTCCTCTTCAGTTGTTGCATTTTCTTCTGTAGCAATCTTATCAACAAAATCAGGCATACCCATTTCTTCTGCCCTCTCTTTAAGCAACTGCCCAATTTCTTCTTTTAACTGTCTAGGCATCCACACAAGTCTTTTTAAACCTCCATCAGCTCTAATAAATTTTTTAGAAGCAATAAAATATTTACTTATCCCGATAAAACCAGGAGTTTGGATTCCACCTCCAACCATACCTGCAATAGTTGAAAATTTCATGCCACAGGGTGTCATGTCAGAATATTCTCTGTTAACTGCCATAACACCATTAGTTGTAGGTAAAATTGTAACTATTACTTCAAAGCATCCACAAGAGGTCATTGGGTCAACCATCATTGAATAAGCAGAAAATGACTCTAGTTTTTGATGGGAAGCTTTATAAACAAATTCATTTACACCTTTCCATATGCCAAGATTTTCATCAATTGTTTCACCCTTCTTTATAGGTTGATTTGGGCCAGCAGGGTTAATTTCAAAAGCTGCCTTACAATCAAGCCAGTTATATGCTCCACAAAGACCCGGCCTTTCAGGTGAAACAACACAAACGTGATTAGGTGCAAAAGACTGGCACAATGTACATGAATAAAATGTGTCAACGGTTTCATCAGTTAAAGTTTTAAGTCTTTCATCTCTTATTCTAAAAGCTTCTTTTGCTCTATGCTTTAACTCTGAAACATCCTCAGGATTGGTATAAATTTTTATTTGAATTTTGTCCATTATATTTGCAAAAGTAGAATGCATTTTTGCATGAATAATAACTCCAAGATGCCTTATTTTAAAGCCACTTTTTACAGCATCTTTACTAAATCTTACCCAAACAATGTCTCTTTGTCCCATATGGAAAATGCCTGTAGCATAATTTATAAAATAATGGATTTGTCTTTCCATAACAGGCTCAAAATCTTCCTGCATTTTTCTGCCAGAAACAAGTACTTCTATTCCCAATGGAAGAGCGCTTCCTTCAGATACATCATCTACTTCTGGTCCAAATACTTCAATTTTACCGTCTTCTACTTCGCTGGAATCAGCCATATGAAGATATTCAACAGCCTCCGTAATATTTCCACCAAACTCAATATAAGTATTTTCCTTTCTAACTCGTTCGCCTTCAAATGCAGCACCAAAAGCAACTGGAATGTCAACCTTGTCTACAGTAATTTTTAAGCCACGAACTTCAATTGCTTTTGAGACAATTTCTTCATCAGGTATATTTGAAACAACATGCTCATAAGTACATACACCTCTAGGAAGTATTTCTGGAATTGGAGTATCTGCAATTGTTGGAAAACCAAAGTTTATTGCTCCAGCAGCATTTGCATATTTTTCTTCATCTACTTCTCCAAGAGCAAGAACAAATGCAAAAACCCTGTCTTTATTGTATAAAAGCATTCTTCTGTAATCACCAGGTTGAACTCCACCAAAACTTAATGCTGCTCTTGCGGCAAATCCTAATGAATAAACTGTTGCGGTAATATCTTTTCCAAAAGGAACAAGCCTGGTATCCCACCCTAACTCAACACCTTCTTCATAAAGCTGTTCAGCCATAGAAATGCCATTTGTATTACCGGAAATAAACACATATATATTTTTTTCTTGAAGCTCACGTGCAATCTTTACAGCTGTTTTATTGTCTTTGCAAGCACCAACACATGCTGCAAATCCTGGTGCTGTTCCATCAACAAACTCAATGCCTCTTTCCCTAATTATTACATCAGTTGCAGCGCCAAGCCAAATTCCTTCTACTGGTGATGGCCCATCAAGATATTTAATAGCCTCAATAATCTCTTCTGCCCACAAAGTTGCTATTCCAGCATCAAGCGTTCCACCTAAATACGGTAGCCATAATTTTTCTGCTGGCACTGCAGGAAGTAATTTTTTTGCTTCTTCTATAACTTTTACTGCATCAGATAAAGTCTCAACAGCAATACCAGTCATACTATATATTATCGGTAGATAATAACCTGTATTAGGAAACTCAATCTTTTGCTCTGGACCATGCTTATCTATTGAATTTTTTAAAATTTCCTCAGCTTTTTTAACAATCTTATAAGCACCTTTTATTGCACTTGTAGCTATTATTTTAGACATCTTGTAGCTTCCTCCTTGCCTCCATATCCATTAAAACTCTTTCTTTTTTAACATCAATTTTTAATGCTTTTCTTTTTTCCTGAATTACATTAATAACTTTCTCCAATAAAACATCAATATCGCTTATATACTCCAATTGTCCACCAAATTTTTCTTGCCAACCTTGTGTCATTATTCTTTTTACTTCTTTACTGGACTCAATTGGAATAGGCTCACCGCTAAAAGCAACATAAACACCTGATGCTGCAAAATAAGTACCAATTGATAGTGCTTTTTCACTCATCCATTCAGGTGCTATTCCAGCTGCTGGTAAATCACTTATATCTTCACCTAATCCGCCTTCCCTTACTATTTCGGAAGCAATTGTTAAAATTCTTGAATTATCTACGCAAGAACCCAAATGAAGTATTGGCGGTATCCCAACCGCTTCACAAATGGAACGCAGACCTTCACCAGCATACTCCATTGCTTCAGGAATCATTATGCCACATTTTGCAGTGGCAAGAGCGCCACACCCAGTTTGAACTACTAAATAATCTCTTTTTATAAATTCTTTAGCTAAATAATTATGATATTTATCTTGTGCAAACCTTGCATTATTACAACCAACAATTGCAACAATTCCCTGTATTCTTCCGTCAATTATTCCATCATTTAAAGGTCTAAAAGATTCCCTGAATCTTCCACCAAGCATATATCTAATATATTCATGCGAAAATCCTGCAACTAAGTCAGATTTTATTTCAGGTATACAAACATTATTTTTTCTATTATTAAAATTATCTATTGCAGTTTTAATAATTTCTTTTGCGAGTGTTACACCGTTAACTTCATTAAATTCCATATGAATTGCACCTGGAATTTTTGCTTTTGGAGATGATGTTACTAATTTAGTATGGTATTTTTTTGCTACCTCAGCTAAGGACTGCATTACACATTGTATGTCAACCACCATGAGTTCTACAGCACCTGTCATTATTGCCATTTCCTGGGATAAAAAATTTCCTATTGGTGCAACACCTTGTCTCATTAATACTTCATTAGCAGTACAACAGATACCCACTACATTTATCCCATTGGCACCCTTTGATTTAGCATACTCAACAAGTTCTTCATTATCAGCAAGTTCTGCAATAATTTCTGATAATGTTGGCTCATGCCCATGAATTACAATATTTACTTCATCTTTTTTTAACATTCCAATATTTGATTTCGCTGCAAGTGGCACTGGAGTGGTAAATAAAATATCAGTAATTTCAGTACCAATCATTGAACCACCCCATCCATCTGATAATGCTGTTCTTACTGCCTGGTCCAAAATATTTTCAGGATCTTGGTCTACTCCAATATTAGTTCTGTGCAACATTTCTACTACTTCTCTGTCAATACTGCGGGGCACTACTTTATATTTTCTCCAAATTTCTTGTCTCTTTTTTGGAGCAATTTTTATTAAGTCAATTTCTCCCGTTTGCTGGCCAAAAAGTTGTAATGATTTTTCTGCTACATCCTTAGCTATTTCATTTACTGTTCTATCATTCACACTAATACCTAAATTTTTTGCAAGTTTAAAAAGCTTTAGTTCATCTTTAATCTTTAAACCCTCTGCCTTGCCTTCTGCTGTTAAAGCAAGAAGATGAGCCATGTCTCTTCCATGATCAGAATGAGCTGAAGCTCCTGCAGCAATACTCCTTCCTAAATTTCTAGCTGCAATTGTGCCAAGTGTTGCCCCACATAAACCAGTTGTATCTTCTCTTACTCTACACGGACCCATTGAACAATTTTTACAGCATATCCCAGAAACACCAGCCCCAATTGGACAAGGTTTAGTTGATTTGGACCTTGAAAAAACAGTTGAAATTTCCTCTTCAACATTTTCTAATATATAACAAACTGCTTCATCACCACTAATATTTTCTTTTTCTATTTCTTTTTTTATATCTTTTTTCTCGTTTACCATTTGTAATTTACCCTTTCAAACTAATTTAGTTAAAAAATTAATAATTTTTAAATATTTTTTATCTAAAATAATTTATAAATTATTTTAAAATTTATCTAAAACCTAATTGCTATAAAATTTAATTAATATAAAAATTCCTTAAGTTCTTATATATCAAACTTTTAAATTTTATATAACTTTTAAATTTTTTAAGTTTTATAATAATTTATAATATTTATGGATAATTATAGTAATTATTAGATATCTATATTAAATTATTAATAATGACTCTAATTATAATAGCTCATTTATAACATCTTTAATTATTTTTACCGCTTTAGGATGAGACATTGTTACAATATTTGAACCTGATAAAAGCATACACATTGCAGAAATTGTTTCCCAGTTTATTCCTCTATTCTCATCATTGCCCCAGTCTTCTACTGTCTCTTGGTTTTCTTTCACTTCTTTTACTTTCCAAATTTCTGCAGCTATATTATTAATTATTGGCATCTGGGTCATTTTATCATCCTGAAGTAATGCAGCAATTTTTAGCCTTTCCATAGCCGAAAAGCAATATTCAATACCATAGCCTAGTCCTGAACTTGAAGGGTCCATTACAATTCTGTCTTCAGGTACTCCTAGCTGAGTTAATAAAATATTTAATTGTTTTGCAATATTAACATCAAGAGGGTTTAAAGAAATCAAATTATTCTTATAAGCAATAGTCGCAGCAGCAAGAGTCTTATAGTTATCTTCTTCTACCCATCCAAGTAATATATTTGTATCTTCATTTATTTCAGAGACTTTTTTCATAACATCAGCAACAACTTCAAGTGGTGCTTCTGGGTAAACAATTAATGGTTTACTTATAGATTCTCGTAACTCTTTTACTAAATTTCCAGCTTGTTCTGCATTTAATGTATTAACATCAGGATTTACTCCTGTGATATGAAAACAAATTGCATCAGCACTATATTCATCTATGCATTTTTTTGCAAATTTTTTTGGGTCATCTAATACATCCTTATAATATTCAATTAAGTAATTTGGCCAGTGTTTAGGAACAACATCATATACATCCATAGCAACTATGGGCTTGTTTTTAATATCGCCTTCAAAAACACAAAATGGCAAGGCTGTTTCTCCACCTACTCCAACCTGCAAATCACCTTTTCCAAGCACAACCGTATTTATTTTTCCATTATACTGCTCTTTTGGGATTACAAAACTCATTGTATTTCCCCCTTTTTTATTTTTTTAATTTTTTAATTCTATAATAAATAATTTTAACTAAATGAAAATTTGAAAATTTTTTTTAAGAATTTAAAAATTTATATTTTTTACGCCTATATTAAAAATAATTAAAGTTAAAAAATTAAACAAAATTAAATAATTAAAATAATTATTATTAGTAACTACTTTGTAACACTAGTAACATTACTTTTATTTTACCATTTTTTTTAAAAAAAATACTAATATTTTTTTAAAAAAATAGAAAAAATTAGAAAGTTTAATTATTTATATATTTAGTTCAAAATAGGTTAATAAAAATTCTTTTTTGAAGGACAAAATTACCAATAGAAAGGATAACAAAAAGAATATAAAACATTTCATTTAGAATAATTATTTAGAATAACTTATTAAAAAATTAAAAGAAGATTAAATTTTTAATTTATTTAAAATTTCCTTTACTTGATTTAATGAAATACTGTCAGCTTGGAGACTAAAAATATCTTTACCATCTAATTCTAAATCTAAAAGGTTTTTATCTTGGCTTATTATTCCTAATAAATTAAAATTATAGCTTTCCAATATTTCAATAAGTCTTTTATCTAAAATAAAAGATTCATTAATATAGTTGCCATCAAAGCTTTTATTAAAAACAACTCTATTGATTATTAAAAAAGTTTCTTTTGCCTTAATATTTAGTTCTTTAGAAAGCTCTCTAATTCTATTTGCAGCCATAATGCCCCTTGGAGAAGGGTCAGAAACAATTAAAAGATAATCTACATCATTTGTTGTCTTTCTGCTTAAATGTTCCATGCCTGCCTCATTATCCATTATCACATAATCATAATTTTGCTGCAGCATATCAATATATTTTTTAAATAGATTATTAGCAGCACAATAACAGCCTGGCCCCTCACCTCTTCCCATTGCTAAAAGATCAAAACCGTTTGCTTCAATTAAAATCTTATGAATATTCATCTCAACTAGCTGATCTTTATACAGTCCAGAGGAAATAATTGCTCCGTCCTTTTTAAATTCTTCAACAAGCTGCCCAACTGTTCCAACTAGCTTTACACCTAAAATTTCATTAAGATTAGAATTAGGGTCAGCATCAACTGCAAGTATATCTTTTTTACCTGCATCTTTTAGGCACCTAACAATTAAAGCACATAATGTTGTTTTACCTGTACCACCCTTGCCTGCAACAGCAATTTTTAAATTCATAAATTACCTATTCTACCTATTCTTTTACATCTAATAAGAATTATAAAACAATAAAATAAAACAATAAAAATTAATTAATTTTCATATTAATTTTCATATTCATTCACATTTAATATTTATATTTATAAAATATTAAAAAATTACTTTCACTAAAAATTATTAAATAAATTTTATTAATTATTAGTATAAATTTGAATAAATTTAAATAACTATTACTTTAAACTATTACTATAAATTATAAATCAACTTTTCTACAGTTGGAAAATCTTTTATATCTGTATATGGTAAAAATAAACCTGCAATATATCTATCCATAAATTTTGTATTTACACTAAGCTCAGCATAAGTTATTTTACTTGCTATTTTTTTTGTTAATTTATATTTTTTTATTGATATTAAACTAAAATATGCACCTATAATAGAGGTATTGCCTAAGAAAAAATATTTTCTTAAATCCACATCTGGAAGCATTCCGATAACCACTGCATTTCGTACATTTAAATTTTTCCCTAACCCTCCAGCTATATAAATTTTATCAATATCCTTAATTTTTAAATCTACTTCTTCAAGTAAAGTTTTAATTCCTGAATAAACAGCTGCTTTTGCCCTAATTAGGTTATTGATATCGACTTCATTAACATAAATTTCACTCCCGCTAGCACTTTGAGTCTTATCAGCAATTACATACCGATACTCATCATTAACTTTTTTTAAAAAAATATTGCCTATATCTTTATTGAATTTTCCCTTTCTATCAATTACACCTTTAAGATACATTTCACCAAGAAGGTCTATTAAACCAGAGCCGCAAATTCCTAATGGTTTTTGATTTCCAATAGTTTCAAAACTGCATTTAAAAGTAACTTTGTCAATATCAACTTTTTCAATGGCTCCCTCTACAGCCCTAACTCCCCAATCAACACCCCCGCCTTCAAAAGCAGGACCTGCAGAACAAGAACATCCAATAAGCCAGTCTTTATTTCCAATTACCATCTCCCCATTAGTACCTAAATCTATAAATAAACATGTATTTTTTCTCTGCAATATATTAATTGAAACAAGTCCAGACGTTATATCACCACCAAGATAACTTGCAACACCTTCAATACAATAAATATAAGCGTTGTTGAAATTTTCAAGACCAACTTCTTTTGCTTTTACAGCTTCAAAGCTATTTGAAACAGTTATATATGGTTCTTCTCTTATAAATTTTGGTGAGACACCAAAAAACAAATGCGTCATTGTTGAATTTCCTGATACTATAAAAGCAGCGACATCCTCAAAACTTATTTTTAATTTTTCTAGTAACTCTATCGATAGCTTATTTATTTTTTCTACTACAGCTTTCTGCAATATTTCCAGTCCTTGATTTTTCAAAGAAAAAACTATTCGGTTTATTATATCTTCACCATATTTTATTTGAGGGTTATAATCTGAATTCGAAATTAAAATTTCACCACTTTTTAAGTTTACAAGATAAATTACAATAGTTGTTGTTCCTATATCAACCGCAAAACCAAAAATATCCTTGGAGCTATTACTATCCTGAATATTTATCAAATTATTCGAAATTTTATCAACTGTTACAAATATTTCCCAATCTGAACTCCTTAAGATATTAGGAAGTTTTTGAAGTATTTTAAGTGGTATTTTAATATCCTTTATTTTCAAGTTATCATATATGCTTTTTTTTAATCTAAAAACATCGCTTGTATTATAAAACAAAGTAGGCTTTTCAACTTTTATTTTCTCTTTTATAATCCAAGAATTTAAATTATTTTTAATTAACTTATCTAATATCTCTTTAGCATAAAATGCTTTTGTATAAGGGGTGTACTTGTCCTTTTTTAAATTAAATTCATCACCCTCTATTTTTGCCTTCTTCTTTTCTGTTGGAAAAACAAGTATTTCCAAATTACTGTTTACATAACTTAAACACGAAAGGTAGATGTTTTCTTTTTTCTGTTCTTGCCTTATAAACTTACTTTCTTGTGATAAAACACTTCCTGATATAATTTTTACTTTACATCTTCCACATGTTCCAGCCCCTCCACATGATGATTCTATATCTATACCATTTTCAATTAATGCAAGCCTTAAATTATATCCCTTTTTAACTTTTATAATTTTCCCTTGTGGGTATACCACAATTTTAAATGTATTATTGTCATTATTACTAAAATTATAGCTGTTATTTTTGCTGATATTACTATTACTATTATTGCTTTCTATATTACTATTATTGATATTGTTATTTATAGTGGTGTTGTTATTGTTAATGGTATTACTATTAATATTGTTAATACTTATTTTAATATTGCTCTTGTTATTGATATTGCTAGCGCTATCGCTATTGATATTAATATTAGGATTGGCATTGGTATTAGTATTGTTACTATTAAAATTTTTATTAGAATTAAATTTAATTTTCATATATCAAAAAATAAGCCTATAATTTAATTATTTAAAATTTTTAATTTACTTATTTATATTATAATATTTACTAGTATTCAATATCTAATTAGTTCTTGCTAAATAATTGACTATAATTTTAAAAAATTTAAAAAATTTTGTACTTAATAAATTTAATTTTTTTAACATAATAATGAATTATTCAACATACACTAATTATCTAATTCAATATTTTGTTATATAATTAATACAAATAAACATTATTATTTTAGTATCAATAAATTATAAGAATATTATAAATATGGAAAAGTTTAAAGAAAAAAATAATAAATTTAAAAATGTTTTTAATAACTTAAATAAAAATTATGAGCTTTTTAATTTAAACTATAATGACATGTTTAATAAACTAGTTAACTCAAACCTTAAGACAATTGCACTTAATACAGAATCTATCTTAATGCCTGAAAAAAAAATAAAATTGTATTTTTTTAATGAAATTGTAGTTGTTGACTGTTTAAATAAACAAGTAATTAAATACAATTCAAAATACAATTCAAATATAACTAAAATAGATTCTTTTTCATCATCACTCATTTTACACTTTTTAATAACTGCTAATAATAAACCATTATCAGGTAGCTGGATTTCTTATAGAGAACTACCAGATGGACTTTTTTATGCTTCAACCATACCAGCAGTATTAGCGCCATTAATAAAAAAATATGAAAATAATGGATTAGATTTTATAAAAAAAATTATTAGTTTAGGTGGTAAAAAAGAAGAAAATTTTAAAAACGCTGCAATTATTTTTCCTTTTAAAAAATTTCCAATATTATTTATATTAGAAGAAAAAGATGAAGAGTTTGAAGCAAATATAAAAGTTTTATTTGATAAAAATTCTTCTTATTTTATGAAAACTGATATTATAAAAACTTTGTTGGTTTATACAGTAAAAAAGTTATTAAGTTAAAAAATTTTAAAAAAATAACATAAATTTCAGTTTTAGCACCAATATCTATACCTCTGGTAGGTTCATCAAATAAAATCAAATCTGGTTTAAATTCAAGCCATTTCCCAACTACAACTTTTTGTTGGTTTCCACCTGAAAGTGTACTAATAAGCTGATCAAG
>CAYLWJ010000046.1:0-36184 GCA_964387355.1 uncultured Actinomycetota bacterium
ACTTAGATTTTTATAATTTTATAATCTTAAAAAATGGCTATAGTTGAGAAGATAAAAGAAGATTTGAAACAAAAACTACAAAGAAATTTAGATAGAAATTATATTACAAGAGTATTAAATATTATTGGACTTAAACCAATACTTTCAGCTTATGGGTCTACTTTCACATCTAAGTCTGATAAATTTTTAAATATAGTAAGCATAAAAAGCTTAAAAAAAGCTTATAGCAGTCAAGCTCCTGCTGCTTTTGGCTCTTTATTTTTTCCACATGAATTTTTTCATGCACTTGAAGTAACTCCGTTTTTACCAGAAGTAATGGCTGGTTTTACTGCAGGATTAGGGCTTGCAGACCAGACCTTAAAAGAAGCTTCTTCAAGGTGGTATACACCAGATCTATGTACATTTCACAGAAGTGCATCTGGTGCTGTTGAAATGGATTTATTTCCAATACCAAAATTTATAGCTGTAGCTAATGTTGCATGCGATGCTGCACAAAAAACTTTTTACATAGATGCAAAAAAATATGGTATTGAAAAAAATTATTATTTATTTGATGTTCCTTTTGAAAAAAATGAATACAGTATTTCTTACTTAGCAAAGCAATTTGAAGAAACTGCAGAAGATATTTGCAAAAAACTAAATAAAAAAATAGATTTAGATAAATTTGAGGAAGTAATTAATCTTTCTAATGAATTTAGGCATTGGGCTATTAAAGTAAACGAAATTAGAAAAAAACTTTTATTGTATCCAAAAAATTTTAATGGTTTAAATTTTATCTTACCTTTCCATGCACTTGCTGGAACAAAAGATGCAGTTGATTTATATAAAAATATGTATTTTGAACTAAAAGAATATCTTACAAAACAAAATAATCTCAAATATAACAGCATTGATAAAAACAATAGAAATAATAAAAACAATAGATACGATAAATATAACAAAAATAATGATGAAGATAGCAATAATAACTTAGGTTTGAGTAGTTATAATATTAACAATAATTTTAACAATAACAATAATTTTAATGAAAATGATGATTACAATAATTATGATAATTTAAATGATATTACTGTTAATAATGAAACAAACAGTGACCTTGAAAATATAAATCCTAAAAATATAAAAAAATTGCTGTGGCTTCATTTAAAACCATATTATAAAAACAATATTTTTAGTTTTTTAGAACAAAATAACTTTAGAGTAGTATTTGAAGAAATAAACTACGTATACTGGCCTGAACTTAATCCAAAAAGACCTTTTGAAAGTTTAGCAAAAAAATTAATTTCACATCCTTTAAATGGAAGTATAGATAACAGAATTAATGCAATACTTAATATGGTAAATGAATACAATGTTGATGGGACAATACTTTTTGCACACTGGGGTTGTAGACATAGTAATGGTGGAGCTAGAATAATAAAAGATACATTACAACAAAGAAATATTCCAACATTAATACTAGACGGCGACTGCTTAAATAAGAATAATTCTTCAGAAGGGCAAATTTTAACAAGAATACAAGGCTTTATGGAAATATTAGAAAAGAAAAAATAATAAAAAAGAAAAATAATAAAAAATAGCAAAAAAATACAGAAAGGACAGTATGTATAGTTGTGGAATAGATATCGGATCAGTTTCAGCTGAGGCTGTAATTTTAAAAAATACCAACAATACTGTTAATATCACTTCTTATGTTATTGCACCAACTGGTGGTGATGCTAAAGATGCTGCAACAAGAGTATTTGAAGAAGCTCTTGAAAAATCCAAAATTTCAAAAGATCAAATTAAGTCTATAATTGCAACTGGTTATGGAAGGCTTAGTATTCCCTTTGCTAATAAAAATATTACTGAGATAAGCTGCCATGCAAAAGGAGTTGCCTATTTTTTCCCTCAAGCAAGAACCATAATTGATATCGGTGGTCAGGACAGTAAAGTTATAAAACTTGATTCTTCTCAAAATCCAATAGATTTTTTAATGAATGACAAATGTGCTGCTGGAACAGGAAGATTTCTTGAAGTTATGGCAAAAGCTTTAGATATTGAAATTACAAGATTTGCAGAAATATTTTTATCAACAAAAGAGAAAGTAGATATTTCCTCTACTTGCACTGTCTTTGCAGAATCTGAAATTGTATCTCTTGTTGGCCATGGAGTTGATAAAAATAAAATAATAAAAGGACTTATATACTCAATTACAAATAAAATTGTTTCAATGGTTGAAAGAGTTGGACTTGAAGAACCCGTGTGTATGACTGGTGGGGTAGCAAAAAATATTGCAGTAGTAAAAGCATTAGAGGAAAAATTAAATGTTCAAATTCAAGTTCCAAAAGAACCCCAAATCACAGGTGCTTTAGGCGCAGCTTTATTTGCGATATAGTATGTTTTATATTTAATTACTTACTTGCTTACTTATTTATTTAGTTACTTGCTTATCTATTTAGTTATTTATTTTTTTAGTTATTTATTTGTTTGCTTACTTTCTATCAATTTAAATATCTATATATATTTATTTATTTTTGCTTTTTGTATAAAGCATTTATTTTTATATACTCATAAGAAATATCGCTTGTTAGAATTTTTGAATAAGAAGAGCCTATATTTAAATTTATAGTAAAGCATATATTTCTTTTTTTTAAGACTTCATTTGCTTTATCTTCATTAAAATCTGCAACAACTCCATTTTTCATTAGGGGTATGTCTTCTAAAAAAATATCTATATTATTAATGTTTAAATCATTTTCTTCATAGGATCCTACAGCAGCTGCAATTCTTCCCCAATTAACATCTTCACCATACATTGCAGTTTTAAATAATATTGAATTAGCTACTTTCTTTCCAACTTGTCTTGCCTGATAAAAACTTTTAGCTCCTAATACATTAATTTCTATGAATTTTGTAGCTCCTTCAGCATCTTCAACAACTTTTTTTGAAAGGCTCTCCAAACATTTTACCAAGCCACTTTTAAAATATTCAAAAATCTTTAAATTATCTTTTTTTACTTCTAGCACTGACTGATTATTTGCAATTACAATTACCATATCATTTGTGCTTTGACAACCATCAGTAGTAATACTATTAAATGTATATTCAACTGCTTCTTTTAAAATCTGATCTAACAAGAAATATTCAATCTTTATATTAGTAGCAATAAATGCTAGAGTGGTAGCCATATTAGGCTCAATCATTACTGATCCTTTCGCAATGCCACCAATAAAAATCTCTTCACCACTTAAATTAAATTTTAAAGCAAACTCTTTTGGGTGCTTATCTATAGTCAGGATTGCTTTTGCGGTCCTATGACCGTTTTCACTACTCAAATTTTTGCTGCAAAAATATATTCCCTTATCAATTTTATCTAAAGGAAGCTGTTTGCCAATCCTTCCAGTTGATGAAACAATAATATTTTCTGGTTTTAAGTTTAAATATTTTGCTGCAATTTCAATTGTTTTTTTTGCATTTTCCAACCCAATTTCGCCAGTACATGCATTTGCTATTCCGCTATTTACCACAATGGCATTAATATTTCTAGATTTAGCAAGCTGCTGTTGAGTAATTACAACAGGCGCAGCAGCAAACTTATTTTTTGTAAAAACACCGCTACATGTTGTATTGCCAGGTATTAATATAACACTTATATCATCTTTAAATTTTCTAATACCACAATGACAAGAACTTGTTAAGACATTAGGAACTGAAGTAATCGTCCCATTTTCAATTACTTCAAACTCATTACAATTAATAATGTTATAAGAATTTTTATTATCATTTATTTCCATAATTTTTACTATCTATAAGATATTTTTTCATATAATTTACTTTTACATTTTTTAGTTCAACAAATATTAATAGACTAAAATACTTTACAGTATAAATATACAAATACTCAAAATATTTAAAAAACTGTTATAATATTTTTTATAGATAACCTTATTTAGATAACCTTGCATAATTGCATAATTGCATAATATGCAATATTTTTTAAAATTATACAATTAATTTTGCATATTATACAAAAAAATTAAATATCTTCAAGTAATAAATTAATTACGTTAGCATCTAAAATTTCGTGATAACAATAAAAGTTAAGCTTAATTGATATGGCTTATAGATATGGCTTTCTATTGAAAAAACCTTTTGAAGGCTTAAAGCGGGCTGGTTCCTCCTTTAGTAGGAGAGCGAATCCTGAAAACTTGAGTTAGCTTTTTCTTGCTGGGAAAATGCTAGCGTGTTTTTGAAATAGAAAGCCATAACTTTTATTATACTTTTCATCACGAAATTTTATATGCTTCCATTAATTACCTTCAAGTAATTTCAACAATTGTTTTGCTTTAATTAATTCTTCTGCTTTATTTTTTATCAACCCATCAAGCTTTTGATTAAGTACTTCTTCTAAAACTATTTTAAAATTTTTTGAAGGTTTATAATTTAATTTCTTTAAGTCATTTCCATTAATTTCCAGTTTAATTTTTGAAACAACAGAATAATAGGTAAATATATTGTCAAAAGAAATTTTATTTACTGCTGCCAAGAATATTAATAATTCATCAGAAGAGTCTTTTAAATATTTATACAACTCTGAATATTTCTTTATTTTTTTTAATAAAATACTTTTTAAATTTTCAAATTTTAAAACAGCATCAATAATAATTTGTGTTTCTTTATTTTTAAATTTTAAATAAGAACACCACTCTTTTAAAAATTCTTGAGACTGATTTTGACTTTTATTAACATAAAAATCCGAAAAAATTAGCAGCGCTATAATATAGACCCTCCATACTTGAAAATTAGGATTAATTATAAACTTATTTAAAACTTCATACCTATCAGATATCCTTTTTAAATAATTAATAAATCCTTTATCAACTTTAATATTTAATCCAATTTTAGATAAAGCATTTAGCTTTTGCAGCCTTTTTATAGCATTCCAAGGTTTTGCCTCTTTTAAAATAGCAATAAGCTCTTCTCTTATCCTTATACCATTTAATTTAGAAACTATATCCATCTCTATTGAAGACAAGGCAAGTTTTTCTGTTTGCTTTTCCATTTTAAACCCAAGTCTTTGCTCAAATCTTACTGCCCGAAAAATTCTTGTTGGGTCTTCAATAAAACTTAACTTATGCAAAACTTTTATTTTCTTGTTTGCTAAGTCTTTTCTTCCCCCGAAAAAATCAATAATTTTGCCAAAATCATTTTTATTCAGTGAAATTGCTAAAGTATTTATCGTAAAGTCTCTCCTAGCCAAATCCTGATTTAAGTTTCCTGGTTCTACATCAGGTAAAGTAGCTGGCTTTTGATAATATTCTATTCTTGCTGTTGCGACATCAATATGTTGGCCGTTTTTAAGTATCACAACAGCAGTGTTAAATTTCTTATAGCTTTCAACTCTGGCTCCAACTCTTTCAGCTAATCTTTTTGCAAAATCAATGCCGCTTCCTTCAACTACTATGTCAATATCAAGGTTTTGAACTTCAAGCAGTAAGTCTCTTACAATACCACCGACAAGGTAAGCTCGCATTTTTAATTCTTTAGCAATATCTGAAACATTCTCTAATATTTTATAAATTTGTGGTGGTATTAAAACTTTTAACCTATTTATAACCTCTTTGTTTGTAAGGTAATATTTGCTGTATTTATTTACTTTTGCTCTGCCTCTTCTTAATCCTAAATCTATCTTTTGACCTTTGTCTTCTTGATAATACCTTAGAATATCTTTTCTTGTTACTATTCCAATTACTTCATTTTTTTGCACAATAGGAATTCTACCAATACCATTTTCTATCATTAATCTTTGTATTTCATCAATAGTTGTATTAGGACCAGTTGTAATAATTCCTTTTGACTTAAAACCTTTAACTGGAGCATGGCCTAAACCGTGTTTAATAGCTTTATCAATATCTTTTCGTGTTATTATCCCAACTAAATTTTTACTAGAATCAACAATTGGCATACCTGAGTGCCCATATTTCTTTAAAATTTCATAAGTTTGTATAATTGAAGTATTTTCATCCACTACTCTAATTGGAAAAGACATAATATCTCTTGCAAGAATAGGCTTTTTTATATTTCTATAAAGTGATGCTATTATATTATTTTCAATTTCTGAAAAACTTAAATCTTTTAACACTGCTGATGCCGCTTGCTGATGGCCACCACCACCTACTGATTCTAATACTTTGGACACATCTAAACTGTTATCGTCACTTCTACCTACAACATATATTTTATCTTTCATCTTTACCCAACAAAAAACTATGTCAACATCCTCAATTTGAGCTAATTTTCTAGCAAGTACAGAAAGTCCTTCCACAAAATTTTCTGTTTCAGCGCTTGAAATAATTATTTCTTTTTCATTTATATTTATTTTTTTTATATTATGTATCAGCTTTTCAAGTAAAACATGCTGTTGCTGAGTTAAAGAAAGGTTTAAGAATTTATTTACAATAAAAAGATTAGCCCCTCTTTTTTTTAAATAGGCAGCAATTTCTAAATCTCTATAAGTAGTTGCAGGAAAAGTAAAAGAACCTGTATCTTCAAATATACCTAATAAGAATAATGTCGCTTCAATAGGACTTATATCAATCTTGTTCTTTTTTATAAGTTCTACAATTATAGTTGTTGTTGCACCATAATTTTTCAAAAAAAAAGAGCCGTAACTAACATCTTCATTAGACCTTTTATGATGGTCAAAAACAACTAACTGAGGCTTATAATTATCAATTATACTTTTTATATCTCCAAGCCTTGAAGGAATTTTAGTATCAATAATTATTATCTTATTAACTAATGCAGGGTCTATATATTTAAAATCATTTAATTGTGGCAAGCTGTCTTCATGAAGTGAAATGAATTTTCTAACATTCTGATTTATAGAATTTGGTAAAACTATTTCCGCATCAGGATACAACTTCTTAGCAGCAATCATTCCAGCAAAAGAATCAAAGTCAGAGCTTGCATGTGTACAAATTATTTCCATTTAATCTTTTACAAAAATATATATTCTTATTCAACTTATTCAAAATATTTAAAACCTTAACCAAATTCTTAATCAATGTACTTCTCATAGCAAACAATTTCTTCAATAGACTTTCTTCCCCTTTTAGGCGTATCTGCATTAGGTCCAGGATAACCTAATGGTGTTAAAGCGACTACTCGGACATTTTCTGGAACACCCAAAATATCTTTTACTAATTTTTCTTTAAATGCTCCAATCCAGCATGTCCCTAAACCCACTTCTGTTGCAGCTAGAATAAGATGCTCCAGTGCTATAGCAATATCTATTGGATAACTGCTCATATATCCGCCCATTACACCATATGCTTCATCTTCTTTAGCGCAAGCTACAATAATAATTGGGGCTTCTTCTAAAAACATCTGGTTGTTACATGCAATTGCTAAATCTTTTCTTTTATTTTTATCTTTAACAATTATAAGCTTCCATGGCTGTAAATTTTTCGCAGAAGGAGCTTTCCTAAAAGCATCTAAAATATAATCAATTTTTTCAGGCTCAACTTCTTGTGGACTATAAGATCTAATACTTCTTCTATTAGTAATCAATTCTAATAGATTATTAAACTTTCTCATGGCTTCTCCTGATTTAAACAAAATTACATTTATTTATTATTTATTATTCATTATTTTAATTGGAAAAAACTTAAGTGATTTAATTAATTGTTTATTAGAAAATTTTTCTTTAAATAAAATATTATAAATATCAATAAGTGTCAATTATTATATTTGAATTTATTATTCGTATTAATATATCTGTATTATCATATCTGTATTATTATATTTAAATCATTATATTTAAATCATTATATTTGAAATTATACTTGAAATTATATCTTGGAACCTTCTTCTAAAAGTGTTAATTTTTTATATTCTTTAATTAAAGTTGCAGTGATTTCTCCTGGCATATTTTTATTACTATTTATAAAGTGGTTATCTATGCTTTTAACTGGTATAATTTGTGCTATAGAGTTTGTAAGAAAAATTTCATCAGCTTCTAAAAGATTATAATAATGTAGTTTTCTTTGAATCACTCTTATTTTATTTTTTTTACAAATATCAATAATTACTTTCCTTGTAATGCCTGGTAGAATATTTAAAGTAATCGGTGGTGTATAAATTATATCATTTTTAACCATGAAAATATTTGATGATGTACATTCAAGAACAACCTTATCTTTAGTAACAAACAAAGCATCATCAGCAGACTGCATATATGCTTCATTTTTTGCATATACATTTTCAAAATAATTAAGAAGTTTATGCCTATAAACAACATTGTTATAACAGGTTCTTTTAATTGAAGATTGTATTATTTTAATCCCATTTTTGTAGAATTCCTCAGGATAAGGAATAAGTTTTCT
Organism: uncultured Actinomycetota bacterium; assembly: GCA_964387355.1. Lineage (GTDB taxonomy): Bacteria > Actinomycetota > Humimicrobiia > Humimicrobiales > Humimicrobiaceae > Calidifonticultor. The sequence continues at coordinate 8,370 of CAYLWJ010000046.1, forward strand.
TGCAATTATTATTAAATTTGGCTTAGACCAGAAATCAAATTTAAATTTTTCTTTATAATTCTCTCTATATACAATTATTTTAAGATAAGCATTGCTATTTAATAAACCATTTCTTTTAAGAAGTTCTATTGTTTTTTCTTTTATAAAATCTTTTGAAAAACAAATATTATATCTTAATTCATTTAACGATGAAAAAAGTCTTTCAATATGCAAGTCAAAACCAAAAATATTATCGTTATAACTTGCCATTGTTTCAAATAAGCCATCACCGTATAAAAAGCCAACATTTTTTATGTTAAAAATAGCTTTTTCTTCAAGAACAAACTTACCATTAAAATAAATATATTTATTAATTAACATATTTTTTAGATTAAGCATAATTTTCTATAAATTAGCTTTCTACATAGCTAAATAGCAATTATTTAAAATAATAAAATTAATTAATAAGTTAATTTTATAAATTTAACTTATAAGTTTAACTTTTCATAATAAAATCAGCAATTAAATCGCCTACCTCAGATGTACTGTAGCCCATTTTTCCTGCACTTAAACTTTTCATCTTAGTACATGCAAAAGCAACACCTTGCTGAATTGTTTTTGCCTCCTGTTTTAATCCTAAATGTTCAAGCATCATTCTTGCTGCTTCAATTGCAGCAAGTGGGTTTATAACATTCATACCAGTATACTTCGGAGCTGAACCTCCTATTGGTTCAAACATAGACGTACCATTTGGGTTAATATTGCCACCTGCAGCTATTCCCATTCCCCCTTGTATCATTGCGCCCAAGTCTGTAATAATATCACCAAACATATTTGAAGTAACAATAACATCATACCACTCAGGGTTTTTAACCATCCACATACAACAAGCATCAACATGGTTATAATCAGTTTCAATATCTGGATATTTTTCTTTCATTTCCATAAAAGCTCTGTACCATAAATCACCAACAAAGGTTAGAACATTTGTTTTGTGAACCAGAGTTACTTTCCCAGGTTTTCCTTCTTTTTTTCTTTCTCGAGCTAAATTAAATGCATATTCTAAACATCTGTCTACCATTTGCCTATCGTATAACATTATTTGTGTAGCAACTTCAAAAGGCGTATTTTTTCTAGTGACACCACCTTGACCTGTATATAAGCAACCTGTATTTTCCCTCACAACTACAAAATCAATATCTTCTGGCTTTTTATCTTTTAAAGGACAATCAACATTAGGATAAAGCTTAACAGGTCTTAAGTTAATATACTGGTCTAATGAAAATCTAAGTTTTAATAAAATACCAACTTCGAGAATTCCAGGTGCAACTTTTGGATGACCAATAGCACCAAGATAAATTGCTTTAAATCTTTTAAGTTCTTCAATATCTTCTTCAGTTAATGTTTTATTTGTCCTTAAATATCTTTCTCCTCCAAAATCAAAATTTGAAAACTTAAAATTAATATTAAACTTTTTTCCTACAGCATTTAAAACTTTTTTACCCTCTTCAACTACTTCAGGTCCTGTCCCATCTCCTGGTAATACTGCAATTGAATATGTTTTTTGCTCTTTCATAAAATTCCTTCCACTCTTAATAAATAATTAACTAAATAATAAATAAGTAAATAAATACGCAAGTAAGTAACGTAACCTAACTAAATAATCTAACAAATAAATCTTTACAATCTTTATAATGTTTACAATGTTTATAATGCTTATATAAATTAATTTTTCATGTTTACACTACATATTTATACTAATACTATAACAACAATTAACACAGGCTTACTAATGATTATAAACTGACATTTTCATATAAAAAATAATTTAATGTTTCTTTAAGAGCAAGGCCTTTATCTAGCGTTTCCTGGTATTCATCATAAGGTATTGAATCTTCTACTATGCCTCCCCCCACATTGTAATAAAACTTTTTATCCTTAATTACAAAAGTCCTTATTGCAATGTTTAAATCCACTGTCCCATCAATACCAATATAACCAATTGAGCCTGTGTAAACACCTCTTGTGTTTGGCTCAAGCTCGTCAATTATCTCCATAGCTCTAATTTTCGGAGCGCCTGTTATTGAACCACCAGGAAAAACGGATTTAATTATATCAACAATATCATAGCCTTCAAGTATTTTTCCCTCTATTGTTGATACTGAATGAAAAACTTTTGCATACTTTTCTATTACAGCATGCTCAACAACTTTAACTGTACCATATTGACAGAACTTTCCTAAATCATTTCTTTCTAAATCAACAATCATGTTTAATTCTGCTCTATCTTTTATACTATTTTTTAATTCATTTATAAATTTTTTATCCTGTAAAGAATCAGATCCCCTTGGTCTTGTGCCTTTGATTGGTCTAGTGTGAATATTATTATTTTTTATAAAAATAAATCTTTCAGGGGAAGAGCTGCAGATAGTAAATTCTGGAAATGATATATAAGCTGAAAAAGGTGCTGGGTTTTTCTTTCGCAAAATATAATATAAATCATACGGCTTGATCTCTGTTTCACAGAAAAAACGCTGTGTTAAATTTACCTGATAAATATCACCGTTATGTATATACTCTTTTGCTTTTAAAACTGCATTTATATAATCTTTTTTAGAAAAATTCGACTTTAATTCAATATTCTTTATTTTTTTTGTTTTATATCTATTTACAATCTGTTTTTCAATATTACAATCAAGAGCTGTGCCATCTAAATTAAATTGATTTTCTCTTATAATAAAATTTCCAAAATCATTATTAGACTTATCAAAGATATTAAAAGTGTTGTCACTGATGCTTATATTTAGCCACCTATCAAGACTGTGATTATATGCCAATATATCTGAAAAATACATAAAATAATATAAAGGAACACCTACGTCATCAACTGCAGTTTGAGGCAATTTTTCAATATAATTCTTTAAATCATATGAAAAATAACCAACAAAACCACCTATAAAATCTGGGTTCATATCTTTTAAAAAACTAAAACTATCTTTATTAAAATTAAACTTATATGTTTTATTAAAATTGCCATTTTCGTTATTATTTAAAAACATATTAAAAATTAATTTTAAAAATTTTAATGGATGTAGATTGCTTCTGATTATTTTTTTTATTGGTTTATATTTAGATGAATTATTAAATGCGATGTTGCTATTATTTAAAATATAACAATTATTTAATAGTAAATAATCTTCAATACTTTTATTAAAGTTTTTATAAATTTCTATTTCATTAAAATCTTTAAAGCCTTTAATTACAAAATCTGGATTTAATGCAATATATGAATATTTTGAATATTTATTTGGGATTAAACTGCTGTCTAAAAAAATAAAATTACTATATTTATTTGAAGAAAACAAAAAATAAAAAAGCTGATATGGCTTTACATTTATATCAACAGGCAAAATTAACACATTTTTTTTTAATTCTTTCATCTATGACTCTTACATTTTTTCTCTTATATTTTTTCTCTTACATTTTTTATATTTCAGTAAAATTTTTTAATATTTTTAATCCTTCTGAAGTTAAAAAAGACTCAGGGTGAAACTGCACTCCTTCTATCATATACTTCTTATGTCTAATACCCATAACTGTACCATCCTCAGTCCAAGCAGAAATTTCAAATTCTGGACTGATTGTATCTTTTTTAATTATTAATGAATGATATCTGGCAGCTTCAAAAGGGTTCTTTATCAAATTAAATATAGTTTTACCGTCATGAAAAATTAAAGAAGTTTTTCCATGATAAACAATTCCTGAATTAATTATTTCTGCACCAAAAACTTCTCCAATGCACTGATGACCTAGGCAAACACCAAGTATCGGGATTTTTTTATAAAAATTCTTTATTAATTCTTTTGAAATCCCTGCATCTTTAGGTTTTCCAGGACCAGGTGATATTACAATTTTTTCAGGAGAAAGTTCTTCAATTTCCTGAATTGTTATTTTATCATTTCTTTTTACCTTAATATTTAACCCTAGCATTCCAAAATATTGAACAAGATTAAAAGTAAACGAATCATAATTATCAATCATCAAGATATCTATTTTTTTTGTTTTCATATTTATTTCCTAAATTATTTCATATATTCCATATATTTTGGTACATATTTTATAAATTCTAAAAGATTTTAAACATCTTAATTTTTTTATATTTTTATACTTTTATATTTTATATATTTTAACATGATAATTGTAAAAAATTTAACTAAAAAATTTGAATGTTAGTATCCTAAAGTTTTATATTATTACTATCCCAAAATTTTAGATGCTTCCAATTTGAGTCAAACACTATAGCTAAAGTAGAAAGTAAGGGCTTAAAAACAAACATTTATTACAATGACTTAAAAACAAACTTTGATTATGTTAAGTATTGTATTTTGATAAGTTAACAAAGTTAATAGTTTAATTGTAATTGTAATTATAATTGGGAATTTAATGTGAATTTAACTAAAAATATATGCAATTATATGCAATTATTGATACAAAATTACTGATACAGGATTATTAACATTAAATTAACACAATATGAATAAAAGACACATTATACAGGCGCTACAATAATTAGAGCTATAAAACTATGAGCTACAACACAATGAATAGCATTATTTTTATTAAACGTTTAAATTTATTTTCTTTGTATGTCTAATTTTAGCTGTTATTTGTCCAGCAATTTTAAATTTCATTATCTGAAAAATGACTATGAAACCTCTTGGTCTTCTTCTTTTTCGCTTCTTTTTTCAATTAATATTTTTCTTATCAACTCTATTTCTTTTTCTGTAAATTTTTTTGCCTTATTATAAGCATTTAAAGCACTATCAATTAATTCTTCGTATTTTTCTTTTGTTATATCTTTTATTTTAGAAGCTTTTTCTTCAACTTTTTTTTGAATATCTGCAACAGCACTTTTAATTTCTTCCCTTAATTGAAAACCTGTTTTTGTTGTTAAAAACAATGCTGCAATAGCACCAGCTGCAGCTCCTAAAATAAAACCAATAAATCCATACTTGAAAGCAGAACCCGATGATGAATTATTTGAATTTCCACACATTTAATCCCCCTTTAAAAAATAAAAAATTAAAATATTTAGTTTACTTTAAAAAAATTACAAATTAAAATGTTTAACTTAATCAACATTATATCAAAAAAAATTAATAAACATAACTTTTTATTAATATTTAACGTAATTTAACCTAAATATTATTAGTAGAAATATTATCATAAATTTTAGTAAAAAAATTTATAAAATGAAAACAATAAAAATTCAGTAAATGGAAAAAGCAAGCTGTCAAACAATATATTTATATGCATATAATCCAATAGAAAAATTTAATTTTAAATTAAAAAAATTTTCTTCATCTAAGTTAACATATGAAATCCTATTTGACTCACCTTTTAAAACCAATATTAAAAACAACGATTTAATTTATTTTAATTTTTACCCAAGCTTAAATATTACTGAATTAAAACCACTTGTAATTTTACTTCATGGTTTTGGGTCTAAACCTAATAAATTAAACAATTATTTTGATTTTATTGAATTTTTAAGGTCAAACAATTTTAGCAGTATTTTTATGCATTTGCCTTATCACTTATCAAGAACCCCAGAAAATGAATCTAGCGGTGAAAGACTTATTTATTTCGATGATAAACAAACTCTTGAATTTTTCCATCAAGCAGTAGTAGACATTAGAAAAGTAATACATTTTTCAAAATCAGTATTAAAATTTAATGATATTATTTTAATTGGATTTAGCTTAGGTAGTATGATTTCAGCTATAGTATCAGCAGTTGAAAAAAATATAAGTAAGACTGTTTTAATATTAGGAGGAGGCAACTGGCACGAGGTACATTGGTGTAGCCTTTTATCTCATGTATTAAAAGGAAATTGTTTAAAGCAAGAAAATGACAAAATAGACAAAAATAAATGTAAAAAAATATACCAAAATTTTTATGATTTTAAAGAAGAGTTTAAAAAAATAGATTTAAACCAAACGCCTATTGATTTTACATTACTAAATAACCCTGAGCTAAAATCAAAAACCACAAAGCTTTGTTTTCTTTGCGATCCATTAGCATTCACAAATTTAATAAACAAAGATAAAATTTTAATGATTAATTCAAGATTTGACCATTATTTCAATAAAAAATCAACCATTGAGCTATGGAAAAATATTGGTAAACCTAAAATTTACTGGTTTAATAAATTTCACACAAGCAGTATTTTAAAAAACTCAAAAGTTCAAAAAATTATTTTAGATTTCATAAATTAGATAATTTTAAATAATTTCTTGTTAGATAATTTTAGATAAATTATTTTTAATAATATCATTAAAAAGACTTAAATGACTTACAGATTCCCATTTATGTCCTAATATCTCTGCACCAAAACAATCAACTTTAAATGCGTCATAACCTCCAATTAAGATATTTTTGGCAGGATTACAAGCCCTCCCTCCTGGTAAGTGGCTTCCAATTTGTCCTATTCTCCCGTCAATTATAACCATATCTATTTTAATGTAAGTATTTAAATCAACAATTGCATTATTAACACCCACACGATGAACATCACTTCTTTTATAACTCCAATAACTACCGTAATATTTCTCAGGTAGTAATCCTATTAAATTTTTCATTCCAAGAGTAACAGTGGTAATTAAATGGTCTTTTAATGATGGAACTGAAATTAAAAATCCATTAAAAATTTCCTCTGGTAAATATATCTCTTTATATACAAGTGCATTTTTGTTTGATAATTTTATTATTTGCGCATTATCAATATCAAGTAATTTAACATCATATTTTTTTATTAATTCATTATAACCTAATTCTTTGAAAGCTTTTGAGGTGGCACAACCTCCTGATCCTTCTAAAACAACAACTTCGATATCCGAATTTACATTTTTAATAAAATTAATTATTGCGGAGACACATTCAACATCTGTAGTGCAAGGGTGAGGTACATTTTCTAACAGGTTTGGCTTAATTAAAATTTTTTTTACTTTTTGTTGAGCCAATACCATATCAAATGAAAGACTAGTTAAAAGATCTTTTACAGATTCATTATAGTTTTTTCGTTCTTTCACTTTTATAGTTACTACTTTTTCAATATTGTTTACCATAATAATAATTTATCTATTTCTAATAAAAACATCATATTGTAAAAATATTAATAATCATTAAACACGGTGAATAGGATAATTTCACTATGATTAATTATTAATAACTTGATACATATTTTTTATTTAAAATTCTTTATATCTTGAACTTATTTAATAAACTTATTTAATTTAATCAAGGTTAATAAAAAAAACAATACCCAATAATTAAAAATATTAATTCATAATAAATATAAAAAATAAATAAGTAAATTTAAATAAATTTAATTTGTTTTGGTCTGGCTTTGTTTAATATGTTTTTGACTTATTATAATCTGTTTTGGCCTTAATTTATTAATTTAATTTGTTAATGATTTTATAAATTTAGCAGAAATTTTTACAGTAACTCTATTAAAAAGAAAAAAACTAAAATGATCACAAGGATAAAATATTGCTTTTATTGGCTTCCATTTTTTTATTAACTTTATAGCTTCAATTATAGGCGCTCTATTATCAAAAACCCCTTGAAAAAATAATATCCTTTCTGGACTTAAAATAGGATAAAAATTTATGGGGGAAATCAAATGGATATACTTTTTTGAAAAATATTCATTTACTGTATTTTTAGTATCTTTAATATCAGTGTTTTTTTTCTGTTTAAATGCTTTTAAAGAACTAAAATCACCCATTGAGGCTATTGGAATTGCAAAGTCTAAGCTTTCCTCAAAACAGCAAAGAAGACTTGCACAAAAGCCACCAAAGCTAAATCCAAATACACCAACTTTTTTATAACCTAACGTTTTTAGCAGCCTAATGATAATTCTGAGTTCAATAACACTTTGCCTAAAAATTTCAAGGACAGCCCTAAAATCACTAACATCGTAAACATTTTTGCTACTTTTAAATTTCTTTTGGATATTTTTTTGCCTTTTAATTTTATCTTCTTTTATTTTAGAATAATCAGTTTGAACAAATCTCTCAAAATGAAATGGAAGACAATAAATTAAACTATCTATCCCATAAGATTTAAATTTTTCAGCTATCTGATAATAAATATTTTTGTTTTTTGAACCAAACCCATGGATTAAAATATTACAGGTGTTATTGTAGATATTAGCATCATGATTATTGCCGCTTGTACTGTTAAAAATTTTAAAATTTAATATGTTCTTATTATTAACAGTATAAAATTTTTCTAATAATTTAAAGCAAGGTTTATAATTAATTTTTAGTGTTATATATTCCTTTGAACAATTAGTTAATTCAAAATTGGTATCACTAATACAATAAAATAATTCTGGATTAGAAAGTAATCTTTTTTCAATTTCATTTTCATAATCCATAGTATAGATTTTAAAACAATAAATTAAATTTTTTAGTTTTAAATATTTTTTGTTTTAAATAAAATTAAGAAATTGTTTGTTAAATTTTAAATTTTTAATAAATTTTAATAAAGCTGGCTTACAAGCCCATATATCTTTTTATATTTATTGTACTTTTCTATATATTTTTCTTTAATTTTTTTATCGGGTATAAATTCATCTTTAATTTTTATAAATTTTTCAATTGCTTCATTTAAGGTAAACTTTTTGGTCCCTACGCCAGCTAATATCATAGTTCCTAAACATCCTGCTTCAGTAATATCCATCCTTAATATTGGTTTATCAAGAATTGATGCTTTAAGCATTAATTCAAAATCAGATTTTGCACCCCCTCCGCTTGCTCTTAACTGTTTTACAGTTAGTCCGCTCTTTTGAGAAAGTTCTATATTATAACAAATTTCAAAAACTAAACCTTCAACTAATGCTTTAAATATCTCTTTTTTGGATGTACTCAAGTCTAAACCAATGATTGAACCTTTAGAAATGGGGTCTAGATAAGGAGTCCCAGTAGCAGAAAAATAAGGCAAAGTAAACAGCCTAGAAGGCTCAAAAGTTAAAGAGGAAGAAATTTCTCTAACCTTATTGCTATCTCCATTTAAAAAAATATCACGAAACCATTTAATAACACTTCCAGCAGACAAATTATAAGCTAATGTAACATATTTATCTTTAACAGCATGTACTTGCAAACAAAAATTATTTTTTAGCATTTCATCTGAAGTTACAGCTTCTTCAGAACAAATTGTTACACATTCCACAGTACCCATACCGTCTGCAGCCGCTCCTCCTGTTATAGCACCAACACCTAAAGCAGCACATGGCTGGTCATGACAACCAGAGATAACATGCACATCTTTACTAAATCCCAGTTCTTTTGCAATACTGCTTTCAATAACTCCTATCTCTACCCCCGATGCAACTGGTTTTGAAAATAAATTTGGATTAATATCAAATTTATTTAATATATCCTCAGCCCAGACCTTTTTTCTAATATCAAAAAATAATGTCCTTGATGCAAGTGCATAATTTATTGCAGTTTCTTTTATACCCAGCAAGTGATATAAAAGTTCATCAGTAAACAAAAATTTTTCAGTTTTATGATAAATTTCAGGCCGATTTTTTTTCAACCACAAAATTTTATTAAGTGGACAAATAAATCCAGGAGGATAACCAGTAATTTTAAATAATTCTTTTGGTGTATATACAGATAAAATATATTCAAGCTCTTTTATGCTACGAGCATCAGTAGAATATATTGTATTATGCAAAACATTTCCCTTTTTATCTATTGGTGTAAAACCTTCACCAAATGTAGAAACTGAAAGCGCTGTAACTGGATCTTTTTTTACATTTGGATTATTATTTACACTTTTCAAAACATTAAGTATTTTTTCCCATTGGTTTTTAGTATCAAATTCTACCCAACCTGGTTGTGGAAATAGTAAGCTATACTCTTGATAGTCAGTAGCAATTATTTTCCCATCCTCATTAAATGCAATTGCCTTTGTTTGCGTTGTTCCAATATCTATACCTAGTAAACTCATAATTTCTCCTTAAAAATAAAATAATTCATTTTTTTAAAATACTAAACAGTTTATTATTCTTTTTATCTTCTAGGTCTTTTTTTGTTTTATTTTAAATTCTTTTTTAAAAAAATAACATTTTAAAAATAATTAATTCTTGCTAAGTAATTAATAAGACAATACTAATTTAAAGTATTTAAATTTACTCCCAAGATATAAATTTATTATTATTTTCTTAATTATAATTAGTTTATGCTGAACAATTTATTATTATGTAAAAAAAACGAATTTATTAAGCCCAAAATTCTTTAAATTTTTAACATTTTAGTCAATTATTTAGCAAGAACTAATTACATACGCGAACTTTAATTTTAGGAGTAAATAACTACTCAGCAAGAATTAATTTAATTTATTTAATTTAATTTAATTATTTTAAACATTTTTTATTTTTTAAAGGTTCCAAAAATCAGGCAAATAAATTTTTTCACCCTCAGCCATAGCAGATTTATGGCCCATAAGACCAGCACAAGTCCAATTTGCAGCTTTTTCTGCATCTATTGCAGAGTCTCTGTTTTCTACAATGGCTGAAATAAACTCATGAACTAAATGTGGATGAGAACCTCCATGGCCAGAACCCTGGATGAAAGACAAGTGTTGTTTTTCTTCTTCATCCATTACTTCTTCAGATCTTGTAAAGTGTGCTATTTCTTTTGGCAGCATGTATCCAGTATCTGGTATTTTTATATGTTGAGCGTCTTCTTTACCAAGATATAAAATAGGATCCTCATCACTTAATCTATTCCATTCAAATGACAATTTTTGACCATACACATCAAAACTCTCAATATATTGCCTTACTACATCATAAAGAGACCTCGTAACTTCACCACAAATATCAGTACCTTTAAATTTCATTAACATTGATTCAACTGCATACGGACTATTATAATTTTTAATATAATGTTCCCTTATTCTTCCTGAACCAACTCCAAAAACCCATTCAACAGGTGCATCTGCCAAAATAGCTAGTGGGCTTACAGCATGGGTTGCGTAATGCAATGGTGGCCATCCTGGCCAAGGTGGGCCCCATTCCTCCATATCCTGCTGATGAGAACCTCTTAAAAATTGAATTTTGCCTAGTTTACCTTCGTCTTTCAATTTTTTTACATATAAAAATTCCCTAGTGTATGCTGAAGTTTCCATCATCATATACACTTTACCAACTTTTCTTCTAAGCTTAACTATTTCAATACATTCTTCAACAGTTATACCCATTGGAACTGTGCAAGCAACATGTTTTTCAGCTCTTAAACAATCTAAAACAATTGGTGCATGTGTATCCACTGGTGTAACAACATGAATTGCATCAATTTCTTTAATTTTTAACAAATCTCTGTAGTCAGTATAATATCTTTCAACCCCATATTTTTTTGCTGCCTCTTTTAATTTGCTCTCAGTTCTTTGACAAATAGCATATACTTCTGCATTAGGATGCTTCTGATAAATTGGTATAAAATCTGCCCCAAAACCAAGTCCAATTACTGCAACTTTTACTCGATTTGCCATTATTTTTCACTCCTATTTAAATTAATAAAAAAATAATAAATAAAAAATTAAATAATTATTTTATTTTCATTGTCTGAGCAAAAATTAATTCTAATTCTCCCCTATGATTTTCAGGGTCTAAATAACAATCAATTATTCTTTCATGTGGCAACGAGTCTATTCTTTCATTCATTATTTTAAGTACAGTTGCATTAATTTCTACTGCCTTAATAGCAGGCATCCTTTCAGGATTAATATCAAACCCAAAATATTCTTTATACCCTATCATCTTTAGTAAATATAACATTGCTTCAGCTTGCTGCCACTCTACAACACCTATATTTAAATCCTGATCATAATTTCCTAAAGGCTGGCTATTCCAATGTGTATTAAAAAGTCTTCCTTCTCTAGTACACCTTGCAATTGCATAAGGAGCGTCTTCAAAACCCATCCTTATATGACCAATTTCAGGTTGCATGCCAAGCAATGGTATACCATTTTCTAACAGCTTTTTATTGATCTCATTTTTAAGTCTGCTTTCAATATCTTTACAAGCAATTAAGCCATCAGCTGTAGTCCTATATATGTTGTTTGGTGCAGGTTCATATGGTTTTGGTTCAATTGCAACTAATACTCCTGGGACTTCATCCATTGCTTCTGCAACAGCACCCTCAAAGTAATCCCACATATCATAGAACAATGTTCCAAGTGAATATGTATAGCCATCTATACCAGGCCATATCCCTGCATGATGTAATTTTTTATCTCTTGCAAATTTTAAGCAATTTACAAGAGTTTCTAATGCTTTATCTCTATACTTTTTAATAGGATTTGAAAGAGAACCAAATTCATATTCTTTTGGATAAAATATTGCAGGATAACAACTCTGTAAAATAATACCAGTTTCTTTGTACAATCTCTCATATAAATAATAATTTTCTTCATTTACTTCATTTGGATAATGTGCCTCAATTGCTTTTATTCCAAATTTAGCCATTTCAGCAGCCATCTCTATTCTTTCAGCAATGCTTTTATTTGGAACATATGCTTCATGAAAACGGCCGCCCCCAGGTGAAAAATACCATATACCAACTGACATTTTCAATTCAAGACTAAAAGAATTCATATGCTTGACTAATTCTTCTCTGCTTCGCCTTTTCTTCTGATAACTCATATCAATTACAGAAATGTCCATTTATTACCTCTTTTTTAATTTTTTAATACTGATTTTTAAATAATTTCAAAATATTAATTTCAAAATATTTTTCAAATAAAATTAATCTAACTTTATTTAAAATTATGTTAAATCTAACCTTAATCAGATACAGCTATTTGAACTTTTAATTGTTTGCCAGGGTCATCTTTTAGCAGTCTTATAGCTTTTTCAGTTTCTTCAAGTGGAAATGTACCTGTAATTATTTTTTCAACATTAACTAATCCTTCTTTTATTGACCTTATAGCTGTTGGCCAGGCGAGCGGTGCAAGCCATGCAGACCTTATTTCTTTATCCATTGTATGAAAACTAAGCGCAGGAATTTTAATTACATCATCTTCATTTGGTAAACCAAAGTGAACTACAATTCCACAATTGCCTACAACTTCCACTGCTTGTTCAAAGGCATCATTTGAGCTGGTTGGAACAATAGCTCTTTCAGCAAGCTTGCCGTCAGTTAAATCTGCAATAGCTTTCTTTAAATCAGGAACATAATACTTTGAACTTTTTGAAGAAGCATTAAAAAGATAATCAGCACCAAAATTTTTCCCTTGCTCAAGTCTCCAGTCATTTGAAGCTCCTACTAAAGCCACTTTTCCTGCTCCTACTGCTTTACACATCTGAATCATCATCATTCCCATTGAGCCTGGACCAAAAATTACAACAAAATCACCTGGCTCAATTTCCAACTTTTTAATTGCATTTACAACACAAGCTAGTGGCTCAGTAAAAGCACCAGCAGCATAACTTACGTTATCAGGAAGTTTAAAAAGTCCAGTGTATCTAGATACACAATATTCAGCAAAACCACCATTTGTGGTAACACCTGGTACATTTAATTTTTCACAAACATGTGTATCTCCTTTAGCACATGCATAACATGCATTACAGTTTTGAACTGGATTTACAACAACTCTATCACCAGGTTTAAATAAGCCAAGCATTTTTGGAACTTCACCTACTTCTACAACTTCACCAGTAAACTCATGACCTAAAACTAGCGGTCCCTTGCCTGTGGGGGTTCCAACTGGTGACAACCCATAGTAATAAGATATGTCAGAGCCACATATTCCTACCCTTTTAACCTTAACCAAAACATCAATTGATGTTACCTCTGGAATAGGTATATCCTCCAATTTCATTTTTTCTGCTTCATAAAAAACCTGGGCTTTCATTGACCCTTTCATTAACAATCCCCCCTATAAAACTATTAAAATATTATTAATAAATATTACTTACCATATTTTTCTATTAAGTTATCCAAAAATTTTTTGCAGTCTGATGTAGCATCTAAAGCTTTTGGCCAGAAACATAAGTCAATTGTCCACCACTCATCTTTATATCCAGCATCTAATATAGCAGGGATTATTTCATCAAAATTTAATTTTCCTGTTCCAAGTGGTGCATGAGTACTTGTTTCATTGTCGTGAAGAGTACCATCAGAATCAATTAAGTGAATATGTCCAATTTTACCTGTCAGCATATACGCAAATTGAACAACACCCTTTGGTAAAGTTTCTTTTTCGCCTAACTGCCTTGAAGCCATTACTGAACACATATAGGCATGGCAAGAATCAAAAAGCACAGAAAAGTTTGGATGGTCAACTTTGTATACCATTCTTACAACTTCACTTGGCTTGTTAAATAAAAAGCCCGGTTCAAATTCCCAAATTAATTTTATCCCTTCTTTTGCACAAATCTCTGCTGATTTATTCCAAACTGAAGCAATTTTTGAAAAACAAGTTTCATAATCCATACCATCAGGGATTTTTGTTGGTGGTTCAACTGTATCAACTCTTAATTTAGGAATTTCTAAATCAATACAAATTTGAAGATTATCTTTAATAGCTTTTAGGTAATCTTCCTCTTTTGATGTAGCAGGAGAAGGAAAAGGTGCAGCTAAACCTGAAACCTCAAGACTATACTTTTTTAAAAGATTTTTAATTTCCATTCTCTTTTCTTTTGTATTTGGTTCAAGATGCGGAGGGAAAGCAGCCATTTCTATTCCATCAAAACCAAGATCAGAAAGTTTTTTTACAACATCTTCTAACGGTATTGGTGCTTCAGAATATCCGCCCCAAATATAAGCCCAACCTCCAATAGATGATTTTTTTGCCATTTTATACTCCTTTAACTTTTTTGTTAAAATTAATTATTAATAATTATTTAAACTGACAATTATTAAAATTAGAATTATTTAGTCCTGAATTTCTTTATTTGTCTACACTTATATTTATTGTTTTTACTTTTATTTTTACTATTATTTTTATTATCTTATTTCTATTATTTTTAAAAATATAAAAAGCAAATTTTTTAAATTTTAAACTTTTTAATCATTGGAATATTCTTATTAATCTCAGGACCAAAAAATTTAAATAAAATAATATTGCTAGTTCCAGTATTTTTAATTGTAATTGGTTTTATTGCTTTATCGTAGGTGATAAAAAGTTCGTCTTTGGAAAAATCGCCAGCTTCTATTTCATGAGAATCAAATAAACCTTTGCCCTGCCATATAAAAATATTATAAGCACCGTTTTCTTTAAATGTAAAACTTGAACCTGGCTCAACAATAACTTTTTTTCCAGAAAATTTAGGAGTGTTATAATAAATCCAGTATTCCTGAGCACCAGCTTGTTTAGTTTCCAAAATTGGAATGCTTTCTAAATGATGATTCTCATAAAAATAAGGATCCCCGTTTTCTTCCCAATTTATTTGTTCCAATATTATCTTCTCACCATACTTCTCTCTATCAACTTTTCTTACATCCTTAAATAATAAATCTTTTGATATTATTTTTCCCGCATTTAATGCCTGAAGCATTGCAAAGACATCACTGTCTTCTTGCAGTTCAAGGGTTAAAGCTGTCCCTGGCGCATGTAAAACACCTGAAGGCAAAAAAAACCCTTCCCCTGCTACATTTAAATAAGCTCTTGAATGGCGAAGAATTAAATCATCCTTCCATTCAACAAGATATGGCAGAAGGATATCATATTTTTTTTGTTTAACTATATAAGGATGAACTCCAAAAAAAGTTTCCGGATGTGGACCTAAATCTGCACCATCTAAATAATAATATGCTTCATCTTTTGAATTTCTTCCTACAAGGGCTGCATCCTTTTCCATTTGGTGAATATGAAAAGGAATCCTTGCATTAAAATCATAAATTTTAACTAATCGTTTTAAACCTTTATGTTTTTTAAAATATTCTTTTCCTAAAATTATATCCCCTGCAACATCTACTGCCTCTTTTAAGGTTATATTATCATTGGAAAATGTTTCTAGATAAGATAGCCCTTCATCTTCAGGCCCAATTGCGTTATCTGCTTTTGTAACTGAACCTAGCCATCTTTCACAAATAAAGCCGCGTTCACCAACATTATATTCTTCTTCCTTTAATCCAAGCCTTTTACCTGGTGGTAAAAAATCCCTGGCAACCCATGCTGGCTTTAATCTTAAAATACCATTTTGGTCTTCAATTAGTTTTTCTATTTTTTTCCTAATATCTATCATATTTAACCTTTCAAATTATTTAATTTTTAAATTTTTAAATCTAGTCTTTGCTCTGTTTCAGCATCAAACAAATGAGCTCTTTCCATTAGAAAATTAGCATATACTTTATCGCCAACATCAATAGACATTTTTGTAGGTGCAATTGCTCTAAAGATTAATTCATCGCTAAACTTTAAATTAAGTATATCTTCTACACCCATGCTTTGTTTAAAATAAACACTGCATTCAAAAGAATTTACTTGCTGTTTCTTATCTGAGATTAGAATATCTTCAGGTCTTATGCCCAGAACTACTTTTTTTGTACTTGCCCGACCAACTAATTTACATTGAAGGTCTGTTAAAGAACATACCATTGCCCTATCTTGTCTACCTACTATAAGCTTATCATTAACTATTTCTGAATCTAATAAATTTATTACAGGACTGCCTACAAATTTTGCTACAAATAAATTCACTGGTTTATTGTAAACTTCATCTGGGCTTCCAACTTGTAAAAGTTTTCCTTCATTTAAGACACCAATCCTATCACCCATTGTCATTGCTTCCACCTGATCATGGGTAACATAGAAAAATGTCGAGCCTAAATCTAGATGAAGTCTTGCTAGTTCAGCACGCATTTCTTCACGAAGCTTTGCATCAAGATTTGATAATGGTTCGTCCATTAAAAAAACTTTAGGTCTTCTTACAATTGCTCTTCCAATTGCAACTCGCTGCATTTCACCACCAGAAAGGTTGATTGTTTGCCTGTCCAATAAATGTTCTATATGTAGAACTTTTGCAACCTCTTTTATGATTTTATCCATTTGGTCCCTTGGAGTTCTTCTAAGATTTGATTTTAATGGAAACTCTAAATTTTGTCTTACGGTATAATGTGGATAAAGGGTATAATATTGAAAAACAAAAGCTACATCTCTTATTGCAGGGCTCCAAGTATTAACTAAATTCTCACCAAGATATATTTGCCCGCTATCAGGCTTTTCTAACCCTGCAATTAAACGTAATGTTGTTGTTTTCCCAGCTCCAGTAGGTCCTAATAACACAAAAAATTCTTTATCTTTTACATCAATAGTAAGGTCATTAACTGCAATAATTTCGCCAAATTTTTTTGTAAGTCCAACTAATTTAACCTCTGCCATATATCTTTTCCCCTAACACTTAATTATTAAAATTTAAATGAATTATAAAATTATATTTTGTAACGTTAATTAAATCATTATTGATTTTTGGCTTTGTTTATCAAATAAAGTAATTGCATTCATATCAAAGCCAATACAGCACTTCGTTCCTATATCAGGACTAACTATTGGAAGAGTTCTAACCCTTACTGTAGAGATGCCAATTTTAACATCAATGATATTATAAGAACCAAGTGTCTCAATTAAATAAACCTCTGAATCTATATAATTTTCACATGATTTAAATTCAATGCTTACATCTTCCGGTCTAATACCTAATACTAGCTCCTTGTCTAAGGCCTCTTTTTTTAATATTATGTTTGATATATTATCATTTACACTTATGTTTTTATTAACCGCTGTAATGTTTAAGAAAACTTTTCCGTGTTCATCTTTTATTGGTTTGCAATCTATAAAATTCATTCCAGGACTACCAATAAAATTGGCAACAAATAAATTTGAAGGATGATGATAAATTTCTGAAGGTGTTCCAATTTGTTGAATTACTCCAAGATTCATTACAACAACTTTATCACCCATTGACATTGCTTCAACCTGGTCGTGCGTCACGTAAACAGTAGTAGCACCAACATCTACATGCAGCTTTTTCAATTCAGTTCTCATCTCTTCCCTGAATTTAGCATCAAGGGTTCCAATTGGCTCATCAAGTAAAAATGCTTTTGGTCTTCTAACTAATGCTCTACCAAGTGCAACCCTTTGCATATCACCACCAGACAACTCTCTTGGCTTTCTGTTTAATATGTGCTCAATTTTTAAAAGCTGAGCTGCCCGTTTAATTTCCAAATCAATTTTATCCTTAGGAAATCCCTGTGTCTTTAATGGAAACGCCATATTTCCATAAACAGTCATATGCGGATAAAGCGCATAAAGCTGAAAAACAAATGCAATATCTCTTTGTGAAGCTCTTTTAAAAGTAACATCTTCACCATCCAATAATATTCTTCCTTCATCAGGAAGCTCAAGACCTGATATCATCCTTAAAGTTGTTGTCTTGCCACACCCAGAAGGACCAAGCAAAACTACAAATTCTTTATCTTTTATCTCTAAGTTTACATTATTAACAGCAACTAAACTTCCAAATCTTTTTATAATATTTTCTAACTTTATTTCAGCCATCAGTAATTACTCCAGTCTAATTAATTACAAATAAAAAATATAATAAAATTACTTATCAAATAAGCCTTTTAAAAACTTTAATCCCTTAGATGCTAATGCCATTGCACTTGGTTCAGTCTGTCTCCATATTGAAGCAGCTTTTGCTATAACTTTATTCTCAGGTGTAAATGATTCAATCACAATCCACTTGTCATAATTAATTTTTCTTAATGCATCCGCAATTGGCTTCCATGGAACCTGTCCAGTACCAGGTGCGCCTCTATCATTCTCACTTGCATGAAACATGTATAATAGCTCTCCAGCATCTAAGATAGCAAGCTCAGAGTTTTTTTCTTCAACATTCATATGGAAAGAATCTAAATGAATTTTTAAGTTTTTTGCTCCAATATCCTTAATTAATTTTATTGCATCTTTACATATGTTTATAAAATCCGTTTCAAATCTGTTTAAAGGCTCTATAGCTAAATCTACACCAAATTTTTCTGCATATTTTGCAGCCTTTCCTAAGTTTTCTACTACAGCATTCCACTGAATCTTTTTTGCTTCATCACTTTCAAGATTGGCTCTTCCAACAGCTGAATACATTGGACCTGTAATAAGATTTGTTTCCAATTCTACCGCTGCTTCGGTTAAGTCTCTTAAATAAGATAAACTGTTCTCAACATATTCCTTATTTTCACTTCTTAAGTCTCTATCCAGTCCAAATAACCCACATAAAGATGAGCACTTAAGTTCATACTTTTTTAGTTCAGAAAGAGTTTTTTTATAGTCAATATCACCTTTTTTTTCAAGACTTATCTCAACTCCGTCAAAACCAATTTCTCTAAATTTCCCAAACAGTTCTTTTACATGTGAATCTGTAAAAGTCCCTGCATATAACAAAGTATTAATTCCAAATTTCATTAAAACCCCCATTATTTATTTCATTTAATATTTTTATTTTTTATTTAATTTAATTATACTAGTATTATCCTAGTTAGTTTTAATTAAACTTTTTATTTATTTACTTTAATAACACTTAATTTTATTAGCATTTTATTAATACATTATTAACACTTTATTAAAACTACCCATATTTACATATTTCTAACTACTCATACTTACATATTTCTTTTTTACCACTCTCAGCAGAAGCTAAAATAGCATCACATATAACAGCATTTCTGTATCCATCTTCAAATGTAGCAATATAAGGTTCTAGGGGTTTATTGTTTATAATTGCTTCTACCATATTGTAAACAATATGAACAAATGTATTTTCCCAGCCAATTATATGACCATGTGGCCACCATTTATCATAATATGGATGGTAAGACTCAGTTACATTTATTTTATGAAAGCCTTGAGTCTCTATTGGCTGTTCATTTCTCCAGAATACCCATAAATTGTTTAAATTTTCTAAGTCCCACCATATACTTCCATTTTCTGCATTAATTTCAATTGTATTATAATTTTTTCTTCCAGGACAAAATCTTGATGCTTCAATAGTTCCAATTGCTCCGTTTTCAAACTCAACTACTGAAGCTATTGCATCATCTACATCAACTTTTTCTTTTTGAGCTGTTTTTTCATTATACCTTTCTTTTATAAATGTAGCAGCAACAGCCATAACAGATTTTATCTCACCACATAAAAATCTTGCCAAATCAATTATGTGTGAACCTAAATCTCCAAGAGCACCACTTCCGCAGTACTCTTTTTTTAGCCGCCATATAATAGGAAAGTTAGGATCAAGTATCCATTCCTGAAGATACCTTGCTCTAAAGTGATAAATTCTTCCAAGCTTACCATCCATTATAAGGTTTTTTATTAAAACTATTGCTGGAACTACTCTGTAATTAAAACAGCATATATTTTTTACACCAGCTTTAACAACTTCATCTCTCATCTGTTTTGCTTCTTTTGCATTTAGTGCTAGAGGCTTTTCACAGATTATGTGTTTTTTTGCTTTTGCAGCTTCAATTGATGGCTCTGCATGAAGATAGTTTGGAGTTCCATTATCAACTAGTTGTATTTCATCATCCTGTATAATATCTTTCCAGTTTGTTGTGTATTTTTTGTATCCATATCTTCTTGCTGACTCTTTTAATGCTTCAGCATTTGTTCCACAAATAGTTACAAGTTCTGGAATAGCAGCTGGAGGCCAGAATATATAAGGCATTTTTTTATAAGCATTAGAGTGAGCTTTTCCCATAAAAGCTTGACCTATCATTCCAACACCTATTTTGGGAATGCTTTCTGAGGCTTTTTTATCTGCAGTCATAGAAACAAAACCAACCTTTTTTTCTGACATAATTCAGCTCCTTTTTACTTTAATAATATTTAAAAATTTTATTAATATATTTATTAATATATTTATATTTTTAAAAATTTTTTTTAAATAATAAAAACTTTAAAGCTCTTTACCTAACTTGTTAATAGTACAAATAATATATATAAACCAAATAATAAAAATTATTCTTTATTACTTATATTCACATTCTTTTCTAAGCCCACCACATTTCACCAACATTTTCATATAAAAGAACACCCTTTAAGAAGGAAATTGCCTTATTTAAACCTTCATTAGCTGACATTAAAGGATCTTCATGCTCAATACTTATAACACCATCATATCCAACCAGTCTTAACTCTGAAACAAAGTCATTCCAAAATTCAATTCCATGACCATAACCAACTGTTCTAAATGTCCAAGCTCTTTTTGCTATTTCACCATAATGCTTCCAGTCATTAACACCTCTAAATTTAACAACACTATCATTAACTTTACTATCTTTTGCATGTACATGAACAATTGCTTTCCCAAGACATCTAATGCTAACAATTGGGTCCATTCCCTGCCAGAATAAATGGCTTGGGTCAAAATTACAGCAAATTTCTTCACCTACTGCTTCTCTTAATGAAAGCAATGCTTCAGTGTTATAAACAGCATCACCTGGATGCATTTCTAATGCTACAACAACACCTGCTTTTTTTAATTTTTTAGCCATTTCTGACCAAAATGGTATAATTTTCTTTTCCCATTGCCATTTTACAGCTTCAATAAAATAAGGTGGCCATGGACATGTTATCCAGTTAGGTTCTTTTGCACTTTCACTCGCACCTGGGCAGCCAGCAAAACCATTTATTACTTTTACACCTATTTTTGACGCAAGTTCAATTGTTGCTTCAAAATCTGCAATGTGTGATTCTGCAACACTTTTATCAGGATGCAGCATATTACCATGGCAAGCAAAAGCAGAAATTTCAAGACCGTTGCTTTGAGCAGCTTTTACCCATTTATTTAAGGCATCCTTATCTTTTAACAACTCTTGAGGGTTACAATGAAGTTTTCCAACAAACCCACCACTTCCTGGTTCAATTGCTGAAAGTCCAGCTTCTTTTGCAGCTTTACATGCATCTTCCCAGGTTTTATCACCATATACATTAGCCATAACTCCTAATTTCATAAAAACTTCCTCCTTAAATAACATTAAATAATAATTAAATAATATTTATCACTATTAATTAATACTACTTATTTATCACCATTAATTAATACCAATAACTAATATTAAATATCTAATAATGCTATCAATACTTAATAATCAAAACTTAACTAATTATTTGATATGGGTAACAAAAATATAGCCAGCTGTACCCGTTAATAAAATTGGATACCCATATTGATACAATTGAAACCATAAAGGCTGACATAATGCAAAAATTCCAAAAAGCATAATCCACATAAATATTGGTTCTAAATATCTCTGTTTAAACTTATTTGCTCTCCACATAGAAAGACCAAGAATTAAACAAAAAACTAGAGCAATAATTAAAGATAACCATCTCATTTTAATCCCTACTTTCTAATTGCACCAAATGTAATACCTCTTACAAGATTTTTTCTTAAAAGAATAGTAAATATTAAAGCTGGTATAATAAATAGCACTGCTCCAGCTGCTGCTGCACCCCAGTCATACCCTAATACCCCCATTTGATATGGCAGCCATGGAGGTATAGTCTGTGCACGGCTTTTGGTCATGATAAAAGCAAACCCAAATTCGTTCCATGAGAAAATAAAGCAAAAAACAGCAGTAGCAGCAATACCAGTCATTGACTGAGGTATGATAATTCTCCAAAAAGTTTGAAATCTGGTATAACCATCAACCATTGCAGCTTCTTCATATTCAACAGGAATTTCATCAATAAAACCTTTTAAAACCCAAACAGCAAATGATAAATTAAAAGCTGTATATAAAATAATAAGTCCTAAATGGTTATCTGCAAGACCAAGTTTTCTAAACATTAAAAAAACTGGAATTAAAACAACTACAGCAGGAAGCATCCTAGTTGAAAGAATAAAAAACAGCAAATCGTTTTTACCTTTAATATTAAAGCGGGAGAATGCATAAGCAGCAAAAGTAGCCATTATTATTGTAATTGCTGTACTTGCAAGAGTAACAATTAAACTATTTGCAAACCTTGAAGGAAAATCTCCAATTCTTACTATTTCTTCGTTACTTTCTTTATAAACAATTCTTTGATACCATGTCATATTATCAATTTGCTCTTGTGTAAGTTTAGTTCCCGGTGGGTAGACAGTTCTAGCTGTAAAAATTCTAATATAAGGTGCTATTGAAGGCTTAAAAAATATCCTTGGAGGCCATTCTTTTATTAAAGTCCATGGCTTAAATGAAGTGTCTATAACAAACAGCAATGGAACCAAATACACAAAAGTAATAATGCAAATAAGAATAACAACTAATATTCTTACAGCACTTACTTTCTTTCTATTAACTGCAGCCATACTAAATCCTTTCAGATAAGTTTATTCTTTAGCTTTATTCAAGTATTTAATAAAAATATTAGTTATAGCAATAATCATAATCAATACAATATAACCTAATGCTGAACCAATACCAGTTTTCCAGGTAACAAATGCTGTATCATATAAATGAATAGACAACAGCGCAGGAGCAGTTGCGCCTCTCCCTGATATACCCATTGCAATATCAAATACTTTAAACGCTTCCATTGTTCTAAATATTAAAGCAACAAGAAGAAGTGGCCAAACCATAGGTAGCGTAATTTTTGTGAATTTATGCCACCATGATGCTCTATCTACCTCTGCTGCTTCATAAAGATATTGAGGAATAGCGCCAAGTCCTGCTAATGCTAAAAGCATTACAAATGGAGTCCACATCCATATATCTGCAATTACCGCAGCATATAAATTAAATCTTGTATCTGTTGCCCAGTCAATCTTACCAAGACCCAGAAGATAATTAAACATTCCCCAGTTAGGATCATAAAATAGTTTCCACATAAGCCCAACTATAACAGGAGACATTGTCATTGGTAAAACAAGAAGTGTTGTAATTACCTCTCTTCCTCTAAATTTAATCTGTAAAAGTAGTGCAAGTGCAAAACCAAGTATCATTTCTCCGCCAACTGACAAAACTACATATTTTGCAGTTGTAATAAACTTTTCCCAGATAGCAGGGTCAGTTAATAATCTAATATACTGCTCAATTCCTAAAAATTTGGGGTTTTTGCCCCAAACAAGAGGAAACTTTGCAGTAAAATTTGAAAAGCTTAGAACCAAAGACCAAAAAAGTGGAAATATATTAATAACAACTAGTAATATTATTGTAGGTAAAATAAATAACCTTATTAAACCCTGATCGCTTAATGCCCTATATTGAATTTCTGTACTTGATAATTCTTTTCTACGGTTCAACATTTTAAGTCCTTTTAAAATAATTTTTAAGATTTTTTAAGAAATATTTATTTATCTTTTTATTTCTAAAAATTTAAAATTAATTTTAAATTTCTTATAACAAAAAAAGAATAAAATAATCTACATAAACTGTCGCCCCAATAAATGGGGCGACAGTTTTTATTAATATATTATTCGGTTAAATAACCAGCATCTATAAATATCTGAGTCCACTTTTCAGCACATGCAGATAAAGCTTGTTTTGCAGTGCCTTTGCTTTCAACAACATATGGTCCTACTGTTTCACTCATTGTTTTAAGAAGCTCAGCATACTCAGGAACAGCCCAGAAATCTTTAAAGATTTCCATAGATTTAGCAAATGCTGGGTTATATGGAGTAGCATTTAAGAATTCATCAGATGCAAGAGTTTCAGCATGGCATGTATAACCACCAAGTTTTGCCCACTCCATTTGAACTTCAGGTCTAATAAACCATTCTAACCACATAAATGCTAAATCTTGATGTTTTGAGTATGTTACAACTGATGCAGCCTGACCACCAAGTGCAGCGTACTGTCTTACTTGACCATCTCTACCCTTTTGTGGTGGACATGGGAAATAACCTGTATCTTTTGCATATGGGTTTGTAGCCTCATTTGCAAGGCCTGGGAAGAATGCAAAGTAATTACATGCAAATGCTACTTTACCTGCAACAAATGCATCATTGCATTTTACAAAAAATGCATCATTGAACGCAGGTGGTGTAAATTTAAAGAGCTTATTGTAAAACTCAATACCATCAGCTGATGCATCACTGTCAAGAATTCCTTTGACCTGATAAGTTGAGTAGTCACCAAGGTCTCCACCAAATGACCATATAGCTTGCTCTGCAAACATTACCATTGAATCATAACCATTGTCACCATAAATTGCACAGCCATAAAAATCATTGGCAGGATCATGGAAGAATTCAGCTATATCAAGCATTGCATTCCAGTCTCTTGGAACATCCAAATCATAACCATATTTAGCTTTGAAAGCTTCTTTATTTTTTGGGTCTTCAAACAAATCTTTTCTATATGCCCATCCTAGTGCATCACCTTCAACTGGAACGCCCCAGTATTCACCGCTTCCCTTTGGATACTCAGCATAATAAGTCATTGAAGCAGGAGTAAAGCTCTCTGTAACACCATTCTTTTTACACCACTCGGTTAAATTTACATAATGACCACCTGTAGACATAGCACCAACATCCTGGCTATCACCAATAATAATGTCCCAGGTATCATTTTGTGCAATCATTTCAGCATTATATTTTTGTACAAATGTTTCCCATGGTATTTGTTCAACAATAACTTTAATACCTGTTTCAGCAGTAAAACCTTCAGAAAGTTTTTGCAGATAATCTGCAGGTGCCCACTGAGCCCAAACAATCTTTAGTGTATCACCGCTGAGCTGAGCTTTTGTTTCAGCTGCTGCTGTTTCAGCTGCTGTTGTTTTAGCTGCTGCTGTTGTTTCAGCTGCTGCTGTTGTTTTAGCTGTAGTTGTCGTCTTACAACCAGCCATCGAAAGCGTTACAACCATTGCTACAGTAATAACAACTGCAAGCACTATTGACCATGTACGTTTCATACTTTCACCCCTTTACATTTTTTTGTTTACTAAAAATCAGAATTTGTGTTTGTTGTTTTTAAATCTACAAAAACACTTTACTATATACTTTTCCTATTTTTCTTTTTTATCACCCCTTTCTTTAATTATTTTGCAGTTTTAGCATAATTTTTTTACAAAAAACAATAAAAAATTAAAGCCTTTGATAAATGTACAATTTTTCCCTGCACACTTATCTTAATTATTTAAAATTATGCTAAATACTGCATAAAAATTATCATTCAAAGAATTTATTAATAACATAAGCAGCAGCACCTAATACGCCTGCTTTATCGCCTAATTCAGAAAACTTTATAGCTGTTTCTTTTTTCATTCCTGATAGCGATATGCTATTTATTTTATTTTTAATTTTTTTTAAGAAATCATTTCCAGCTTTAGTATAAACACCATGCAAAATTACTACTTGCGGATCATAAATTAACATAATATTGGAAAGCCCAACAGCAAACCAATTAATTATATCTTGCATAGCATCTACAGCTAAGCTGTCTCCGCCTTTATATGCTTCAAAAATTACTTCTGGTGGCAAATCTTTTAAGGAGCCATTGTCAATTTTTTCTATTAAAATTGAATCAGGAAAATAATCTTTTTTTGTTTCTATAAGTTTTTTTAACCTATCAACTGAAACCATTATTTCAAAACAACCCTTTCCACCACAAGCACACCGCATCTCTTCATAAGGGTTAATTATCATATGACCAACTTCACCTAATATTTTATGGTATCCCCTAACAATATCATTATCTATAATTATTCCCGATCCCAAGCCATATCCTGCAACAATTGAGACAACACTTTTTGCTTTTTTTGCAGCTCCAAAAGCCTTTTCTGCATAAACTTGAAAACGTGGCAGATTATCAATAAATACATTAACATTTTTAGGTATTCTTTTCTTTATTTTATCCCTCATCAAAATATTCTTACCCCACGAAGTGTAATGAGGGGAATAATAAAATATTCCTTTATCATAATCAGTAAGCCCATAAATACCTACACCCATACCAACAATTTTAGAGCTATCTATTTTAGCTTTTTCAACAAGCAAATTATAAGACTCTACAATTTTATCAATAACAGAATCCAAATCTTCATTAGTTTTTAAATTAAATTCAATTGAAAATAATATATCACCTTTAAGGTTTGTAATTATCGATTTTAATTTACTTGCAGTTATAGCAACACCTATAGCATAACCCCCATTTTCATTAAATCTATATATGTTTGGTTTTTTACCGCCTTCTTCTGTTGAACTTCCCTTGCCAGAAATAACTACCAAACCTTTATCTATATAATAATGCATAATTTTCATTATTGTTGGTTTGCTTAAATTGGCTTTTTTTGCAAGTTCAGCTACAGATAATTCTCCAGCATTTCTTAACAGGTTTAAAATCCTTTTCCTATTAAGCTGCTTTAAAACTTTTCTTTTACCAATTGTATTCATCAGCTGCTTATTTAACTAAATACAAAGCTTAAAATTTATAACTCAATAAATTAGCCTAGTATTGTATTTTTAGTTTAGTATGTTATTTTTTTATTTTAACTTATTTTTTAGATTTAAAATTTAAATTGCGTGGTATGATATTTTTAAAATTTAAAATACAATAAAGTATAATGTGTATTTTTAACTAATGTATTTTAATTACTTTTATTGTTTTGAATTTTTATTTTAGCTAGTTATTATTTTAAAACTAACCTTTTAGTTTGTCAACTAATTTTTTAAACTAAAATATTTAACTTAATTTTATAATTTAATTAATATATTAATACTTTTTTATTTAGTTTTAATAAAATAATACAAAGGTTTTAATCAATAGAATTATAAGATAATTTGGTTTATAATTAGGGTTATAAAAAACAATTTTTTTGAGAAGAAATGC
>CAYLWJ010000047.1:0-37463 GCA_964387355.1 uncultured Actinomycetota bacterium
TCTTTTAAAGATTTTAAATTTAATTTTTTCGTAAAACCATCCTTAAAAGAGTTGCTTAGTTCCTTAATTTGCTCAAGATTTATATTAGCCTTAAACAAAAATTTTGGAATCATTAATAAATCTATATTATTAAGTTTAAAATTTAAATAATTAAGAATAAAATTTTCTCCAGCTAAGAGTTTTTTTAAACATGAATAACATAAAGCAAAATTTTTTAAGAATCCTTTCTCAGTTTTACCATTAAATTCGGATGAGAATCCAATTTTATCTGTAATATAATATGTAAATCTTAATTTTGTTGTATCATAAGATACATATTTTTTTGAATCACAAACAAAACAAATGTTTTCTAAATTATTATCTGTTATTTTTGGAGATAAACTGGTAATAATATAATTTTTATATTCATTTGATTCTGCTAATATTGAATCCTCAAACAAAATAGAAAATAAGCTAATATCTTTCTTAGAAATATTATACTTGGATTTAATATGTTCAAATATAATTGCTGAAAAATTTTCAACAATTTCTTTTGCATAATTATCTTTATCTTTTTCTTTTATTTCATTTATGATTTGATTTATTTCTATATTATTTATCCCAATTTTATTTAAATCTAAAATGTATTTGTATCTTCTTTGTTGGCCTGATAAGTTGCCCAGGTCAATAAAATAATTATTTAAGATTTTTTGTAAAATACTTTTTAGTTCGCAATCATTTAAGGCATTAATTAAATTTGGAATTGTTTGTGAAATTAAGTATTTTAAATTTTGAGTTGTTAATCTATCTTGGGGATCATTAGCAGCTTTGGGATTGCCAATATAAATAAATTTATCTTTTGTATTTTCATCGATTTCTTTAATATCAAAATTAAAATTTTTATAATTTTCTTTAAAATTTAAACATATTAAATATTGTTGTTTGCCGTTTTTTTTGGTTGCAATATTTTTAATTAAACTTGATATAGAGTTATCTGAATCTTTTAAAATTAAATTTCCTATTTCGTATATTCCTTCTAACATAGTTACTCCATTTTTGTAATATGAATTTTTAACTTTTTACATTATTTCAAATAGTCCGAACCCCTGAGAATTTTTATTTCCTAATCCCGAATAATAACTAATTTTTATTAAATCCAGATCACCAGAAATTTGATATTTACCAAACCATGCTTTTATTATTGTATCCTTATATATAATTACTTTTTCATCTTTTTTTGTTACTCTATAAGGCTTTATATAAAAGTTTTTTGTCTCAAAGATATTGGCATCATTTTTTAGATTTAGATTGTTAATGTCATCTAACGCTTTTATATGTCCATTAAAAACAACTAATTTTTTTATTAAATTCTGTTTAATTAAATTTTCGAATTCTTTTTCCCAAGGATTATAATAATAAGTTTTTTTATTCCCTTTAGAATCACTCAAAGTACTGTAAATAGTAACAGGAGACAACATTTTTATTTTCATGTTTTCTGAAAAATTTGGTTCAAATAAAACATCAATAGAATATATATTTACAATATTATTTCCCAAAATTAATTTTTTATTTTTTTCTGTTAAGTTGGTTGCAAAACTAGTTATAAATTCCTCATAAGGTGATGATAAAATAAAGTTGAAATAATTTTTTATACGCAAATAACATTCTTTATTTAATTGTACTATGTTTAGTTTTCCGTTTAATCTGGAAAAGCTAAATAATTTAAAATTTCTTTTATTAAGTTCAAAACCTTTTTGATGTAAAAATTTAGCTATTTTTTTATCTATATTATTATAAATAAAACTTTGTATTAAATGATTATATTGAATTGGTAATAATATCTCATTATCGCAGTAAAAATTTATATTTATTCTCATTTTATAACCATATATTATAAAATCATAAAATTAAATATTATATTACTACATTGTTAGTTTTCATTGTAGTTTTTATTTCAATATTTTTAATTTTTAATAATAAAAATTATTTTAAAAACTGAAATTTTTATAAAAATTTTTTTAATTATTATTAAATTTTTTTAATATATAAATGGTCTTAAAAAATTTTATAATCTTAATTCATTTTATGTAGATATTTTAAAATCTATCCTTGCCAACTGTTTGTCAGTTTTAAATATCAGGAAAAATTTTTTTGATAAATTTTCTAAAAAACTTTGTTTTAAAATTTTGGCTAATGGTAAATGTTTGATAAATATTTATGAAATGCATAGTAAGTATTTAATAATTGTGTAATAAAAGTTTATCGACTTTCGTATTTTTAATCTAAACTGACAAGGATTAAAAAATTTAAAAACTGCTTGTGGCAGAATTTTGGCTGCTGGCTTATAATACCTTATTATAATACTTAGCAAAATTGTATAATAATATTAATATATAATAACAAAAATGTATTTTATAAGTTATTCATATTATTATTTATAATATTATTCGTATTATATATATTGTATTATTTTAATGTTATGTAGAAGACTTTATTTTTTTTAATGATAGAAACAAATAAGAAAGCAAAATAAATAATTAAATAGGAAAGATGAATAGTAAAGTATAGAAAAGAATAGAAAGGAGTATTTATTATGTCAATGAACCCCAAAATTAAAAATCCGTTAATCCTAACGATAGTGTCCACTGTTTTTTTAATTCCTGTCTTAATTCTTACACATTTTATTTTTAGAGAGGTTTCAGTAAATCCATGGGTGATAATGATTGTTAATATTGTCATTTATTTTGTTGTTATGTTTTTAGTTTTCCTATATTACGGAAATGTTGGCAGGAAATCTTAATAAAATTATTTTCCCATCTGAAATATACCGCAAAAAAGTTAAGAATAAATGTAGTTTTAGCTTTAGGTTTTTATATAAATACAGTGATATTTACATAAGTGTTGATTTTAAAAGAGATGTAAAAATTGATTATGAAAGTTTAGAAAAAACTTTAAAAAATTTCATAGAACAAATTTATCAAAAAATTGAATTTGTAATTGTTAAAGATAATCTTTTTAAAGGAAGTCTTTTACCAGTAAAGATTAAATCTTTTTATCCTGAAGAAATTAAAAAAATGTGTAATTCGTCAAGCATATTTGGAGTTGGCCCAATGGCAGCTGTTGCTGGAGCAGTAAATGATTATATTGCAGAAAATCTTATAAAGTCATTTCCTGATGTAAAAAAATTAATTATTGAAAATGGGGGAGATACCTTTATTAAATCTGATGAGGACTTAAATGTTGGAGTTTACACAACTAACAATTTTTTTAAGGATAAAATAATTTTAAATATAAGCAAGGAAAATCTTCCTTGTGGCCTTTGCTCTTCTTCTGGAACAGTTGGGCGTTCTCTTAGTCTTGGACAGTGCGACCTTGCAATTGTCATGGCAGAGACGAGCAGTATCGCAGATGCAGCAGCAACTGCAGTTGCAAATAGCGTAAAAAATGAAGATGACATAGGAAAAAGCGTAAATTATTTTTCTAAATTTAAGCAAATTAAAGGATTGCTAATTATAAAAGATAAAAAAATTGGGCTGTGGGGAAATTTTAAATTAGTATCAAATTATGAAATGCATTAAAGAAACTAAAATCTGTAATAATATAATTGTTAATATAAAGAATTTTTTAATATTAAAATATAAATTATTAAAATCTAAATTAATATTAAAATTTAGTTTAATATTAAAATTTGGTTTAAATTTAAAATATAGCTTAAAATTAATATTTTTTAAAAATATATATTTTTTTAAAAGTTGCTTCATTTTCAAAAGTTTAAATACTTTTACAAAAATTTTGTGTATTTTATTGATTTTCTTGCTATCTAATTTTTTTTTAACTGGATGTTTTTTAAATGAACACTCTTTTTCTTCATTTGGTCAATATGCTTTGGAAAAATTTTTATCTTTTTTTAAAGATATAAATAATTTATTCAGTTTAGATCATACTACTGATAGCACTGCTATATCTACTGAGTTGGATTCTGAAATTGCAGAAGAGGATGCAAATACAATTAAAATTTTAATTTATATTGACAATAAAATTGACTATAAAATTCGAGATTTAATAATAAATAAGCTTGATAATATTATTCCAAAAGAAATTGGCTATTCAATTGTTTACTATAAAGTTGATAAAGAAAGCGGTGCTGTTGCTGATTTAATTTTTGAACTAGCCAAGAAAGAAGATAAATATATACAAAACAGTAGTTTTAATAAAGGCAAATTAAATAATAGTAATTCTTATAATATTAATACCTATAACAATACTAACAACAGTCTTTATAACAGTAGTCCTTATACCAGTAATTCTTATAGTAATAGTTTTTATAGTAGTAGCTCTTATAATAGCGACATTAATGATATCAACTCTTATAAAAGCAAATCTATAGAATATAGCGCTTGTATTTTACCCGAGCCAATTTATTTTGCTTTGGCTACTTCTTATTTTAGCTTAATAGAAAACATATCATGGCAGGATTTTTTAAAAATATGGGAGGGCGAAAATACATCTGTTAAAGACATTGCAGGAAATGATTTAGAAATTGTTCTTTCGCTAAGTGATAAAAACTTAAAAATACTTGAAAGTTATTTTGGTAAGTGCTTAGCAAAAAATTTAATTATAGAAAATCAAAAAAAAATTGATGAGCTTATAAAATCAAATACAGCCAGCATCACTTCAAGCAAGTCACTGAACAAATCATTAAACGAACCACTAAGGGAATCATTAAATGAACAACTAAATGAACCATTAAACAAAACACTAAACAAGCCACTAAATATCATTACTATTGTTCCATTTGATAAAATCGAACCATACCATAAGGTTATATTAATTGATAATAAGTCTGTTTTAGATAAAAAAGTTATCGCAAAAATAGAAAGTAAACAAAGCTACTCAAAAGGATACAATTTAAAAGATCAAACTGATACAAATGATAAGATAAATGATGATAACCCTCCGTTTGGAATATCTGGTCAAATTGAAACATCAACTTTAAATTATTACACAAACCAAACTGGCTTTACAAAACAAACCGATTATATAAACCAAACCGATTACACAAACCAAACTGAATCATTATATCCTTTAGCTATTCCAATAATTTTATATATTCAGAAAACTGAGCTTAACAGATCCAATAATTCATACAAAACTAATGATAAGAATAATAAAAATAATGTAAATATTGTAAATAATGAAAATAATGAGAATAGCGAAAATAGCAAGAATAGCGATAATAGAAAAAATAGCAAAAATAGCGAAAATATAATAATTGCTGATGATATTAAAGATAAAAAACAAAAACAGCTTTTAGAGATTTTAGAATTTTTTAGTAAAGACAGTCAAATAACAAATCGCAATCCCAATCAAATTGTTTCTGTAATTTTAACTGGGGTGACAGCACTAACACGGCAGGTAGCAGCAAAAATGGATTTAAATGGAATTAATTATCCTGCTGAAAAAATAAGAGATGTTTTACTTGATGCTGATATTACACATATTAGTAATGAAGTTTCTTTTGTAGAAGGTGGTAATGCTGCAAAACCAAATACTATGATTTTTTGCAGCAGGCCCGAGTATATTAATCTTTTAAAATATATAGACACAGATGTAATTGAACTTACAGGAAATCACTTAAATGATTATGGCTCTAAATGGTTTGAATATACTTTAGATATTTATGATAAGGAAGGCATACCATATTTTGGAGGTGGAAGAAATCTTGCTGAATCAAGAAAGCCTGCTTTATTTGAAATAAATGGGACAAAAATAGCATTTTTAGGAGCAAACTATTTTGGTCCCTCATCGGTCTGGGCAACTGACAGTTCTGCTGGAGCTGCGCCAATAAATTCTTTAAGTGAAAATTTAAAGGAAGATGATATGAAGTTATATGAACAAAAAATAATGCAGCTAAAAAATGAAGGATACAATATAATATTTACATATCAGTATGTTGAGACATATAATTATTTTCCAACTGCACAGCAAATAACAGACTTTGAAAGAATGGTAAATGCCGGCGCAGTAATTGTTAGCGGAAGCCAGGCTCATCAGCCTCAAGCTGTTGAAATACTAGATGGAAAATTTATTAATTTTGGACTGGGAAATCTTTTTTTTGGACAAGCACTTGGTAAAGAAGTAAAACAGGGAATAATAGCTAAGCATTATTTCTATAATGGAAAATATATAAATACTGAGCTTATAACAACTTATATTGAAGATTTTTGCCAGCCAAGAAAAACAGAAGGCAAAGAGCGAGCAGAGCTTTTAAAAATAATTTTTAAAAATAGTGTTATAAAATAGGTATTATAAAATAAACATTAAGTCATAAGTAAAAGTGTAATAAATAAAAATAAATAAATCTATATATAAAATATTTATAAAATTATGAAATTATGAATAAATTTAGCCAATTTTTTAAAAATTTAAAAAAATCAAAAAACACAGCAGCTAATCCTGAAAAAGAGATGTCTTTTATTGAACATCTTGAAGAGCTTCGAAAAAGGCTTTTAGTGGTTATGATAGTTTTTGTTATTGCTTTTATACCTGGATATATTTTTCGAAAGTATATTTTAAACTTTTTTACTGCGCCTCTATCAAATAAAAAACTTGTTTTTTTAGACCTAACAGAACCCTTTTTAGTGAATGTAAAGTTAGCATTTTTTGTAGCTGCTGCTGTGGCATTTCCAATTTTGGTTTACCAGATAATTGTTTTTATAAAACCCGCCATCTCTTTGCAGATTCGAAAAAAACTAACAATTTTAACAACTTTATTCTTTGTTTTATTTGCAGGAGGTGTTGCATTTAGCTACAAGCTTTTAATACCCATTGCTGTAAAATGGCTAATAAGTCAAGGTTCAGGACTTGAGCAAACTTTATCTGTAAATAAATATATAAGCTTTATTGGCTGGTTTTTATTAGGTGCTGGCATTATTTTTGAATTTCCATTAATTTTTTTATTTTTAATTAAAGCTGAAATATTTAATGTTGCTCAACTCAGAAAACAGTGGCGTATTGTTTATATTGTTATTTTATTGTTATGTGCTATTATTACTCCCGATTGGAGCCCTGTTACAATGGCAGTTCTTGCAGTCCCTATGATATTGCTTTATGAGCTGTCTTTGATTCTTGCAAGATTTTTTTAGAAGTTTTACTTTGCTTTGTTTTAAGTTTTAATTTAACAATTACTATTGTAAGATTACTTTTTAAGAATCAGTAATGCAGAATTAATATTTCAAGGTTAATATTTCAAGTTTAACATTTCAAAGTTATTATTTCAAAGTTATTATTGCAAGGTTAATATTAAGGGTTATAATTGAAATATATTTTTTGAAATTTAGTTTTTTATTTTTATAGAAAGAGGTGATTTTAACTATGTTTGGTCTTGGTTGGCAGGAGTTATTAATAATATTAATTATAGCCTTGATTATTTTTGGTCCAAGAAAGCTTCCAGAAATCGGTAAATCGCTTGGTCAGGCAATTAATGACTTTAGGCAAAGTACCAAAAAAGCAACAGATGAAGCAAGGAAAGAATTAAAAGAGATTGAAAACTCTGTTAAGTCTTCTGTAGAAGATATTAATGAAAATAGATAATTGCGAGCAGGTAACAAACAAACTACAAGCAAATTAAAAGCAAATTACAAAAAAACGTAATTTTTATGTTTTTTCATGGATGATACAAATAAAAAAATTTTAAAAAAATTTGCAATAGTTACTGATAGTGCTTCAGATGTTCCATTAGATTATGCAAAGCAACTTGATATTACAATAGTTCCTTTGTATATTCATTATCAAGGTCAGGAATTTAAAGATGGTATTGATATTAAATCTGAGCAAATATATTCTCTTCAAAAAGAAAAAAAGGCGCTTTTTATGTCTTCTTCTCCGTCTCCAAAGGATTTTATTGATGTTTACTCAAAACTTTTAGAAACTCATGAAAAAATAATTTCTGTCCATTTAAGTTCAAAACTTTCGGCTGTAATTAAATCAGCAAAAATAGCTGTTGACCTGCTAAAAACTGAAAACCGAATAGTCGTTTTTGATTCACTTTCTGGAACAATGGGAACAGGATTCATGGCAATTGCTGCTGCTAAAGCTGTGAAAAAAAATTATGATTTTGATGAAATAATTTATGTATTAAATTTTTTAAGAGCGAATATGATGCTTTTTGGGACTATTAATACTTTAAGATATTTGTGGCGAAGTGGCAGAGTGCCAGCAGTTGCAAGGGTCGCAACTGGCATATTAAGAATAAAACCTTTGTTGGGTATAAGAGATGGAGTAGTTAAAATGATAGGGCTTACAATTACAAGGTGGGCGTCTTTGCAGGAAATTACTAGAAGGGCTATAAAAAAATTTAAAAAAGAAAAATGGGTAATAGTTGCAGTAATACATTCACTAAGTAAAATTGAAGCAGATAAAGTAATGAAAAAACTTAAGGTTAATTTAAATTGTGTAGAATCAATGATTGTTGACTGTACTCCTGTAGTTGGAGCGCATACTGGTCCCGGATTAATTGGTATAATTATAAGTAAATTAGACAGAAAATCTGCGGAAGTATTTATTTAATTTTTATTCTTTTAATTAGTTTTTATTCTTTTAGCTCTTTTTCACTGAAAACTGTTGCATTAAAAATGTATATTTCACATTTCTTTTCTTTATAACAATCTCTATAAAGACCAGCTTTTAAACAAGTGTGCTCTAAAAACTGTATCCTGTCCCAGCCGTATTCTGTTGCAACTTGAGGAAGCAGCAAACCTTGATAAAACCCATGTTTTATAAAAAGTCCATGTTTTCCAACTTCAATTTTATTTATATCATCAATTTTTTCAAAAGGTGATAGAACTGAGATTTCGATATCCAAATCTTTTACTTCGGAAGGACTGACTGGCAAAAATCTTGGGTCACGCAGTGATGCCTCTACGGCCATTTTTTTAACAGTTAGCCATAAAGGTAAGCTGCTTGCAATATTACCAATACAGCCTCTGAGATTTCCATCTTTATGAATTGTTACAAATGCTCCGCACTTTTCATGTAAAACAGGGTCATTATTAACAAGGTTTGTGAAATCTGGAAGTTCTTCATTGTTTACTGCTTTTTCAATAGTTTTTCTTGCAATTTCAAGCAAAATTTTTTTTTGGTTTTTATTTAATTCTAAGGAAGTCATATAAAATCTCCTTTTTGAAATTATTTTAAATTAATTTTGTAAATAGTAAATAATAAAAATATTAAGAAAAATATTTTATAAAAAAATTAAGCTAAAAATTTTTTTAAAAATATTGTTTTTTTAAAAAAATAGTATATTATTTTCACTTTGTTATAAATGATATTATAAATTATATTGTCTAATGCTTAAATATGCTTATGTAAGATTAAATATATATTGTCTAATGTGTAAATACTTCTATAAATTTAAGCTAGTTCAAATAAAAAAGTATTGATTTAGCAATATAGCAAAGCAATATAGCAATTATCTTAATTAGCAATTAATTTTGCCAGTTAATTAATTTTTCAAGACAATTGATTGCTGGATAATTAATTTTTTAAATAGCGCGACAAATTTTATGATAATAATAAATAATAATTTATATTAAATTGTGTGACTATTAATATAATAAATATAATAAATAGATATAACAAATATAAAGAATAGTGTAGCAAGTAAAATGATAAATTACATAGCAAGTAACCTAGCTTCTAACTTATTTAATTTCAATAGCTCAATTTTATTTTGGTCTGCAGTGGTATTTGTGGCAATCCTTGCACAAGTGCTTCTTAGCACTGTTAGAGTAATAATGATGGTAAAAGATAGAAAAATCGTAGCAATAATTATTGGTTTTTTGGAAGCTGCAATTGGGCTATCAAATATTATTCTTGTAATTTCTAATGCAGTTAAATCTGGAATTAATCTTTTTATAATATTATTTTATTCGCTTGGTTTTTCAGCAGGGCTAGGGCTGGGTATGTTTATTTCCCAAAAAATTTCTAATGATATTTTAAGTGTCACTATAATACCAAAAAAGAATGAAAGCCACATGGAGCATATTTTAAGAGAGCATGGTTTTGGAGTGACGTGCTACAATGGAATTGGAAAAGAAGGAGATAGAAGAGTATTAAACGTTGTTTGTACAAAGTCTCATTTACCAAAACTAAAAGAATATGTAAAATCTATTGATAAAAGAGCAATGATAACGGCACATACAATTGAAGGATTAAGTGGGGGCTTTTTATTTAATCTAAAAGATAAAATTTAAATTTAAAATTATTTTTATCTTCTATTTTATTTTTATGAAGTTTCTTTAGAATTTAAAAAATCAATATAATACTTTCGTGCTTTTTTAAATAACTCAGGGCTGTTTTTTTGCAGAATATCAAATACTTTAGGGTCAAAGAGTTTAGGGTGATTTATACTTTTTCTGAATGCCTCGATTAAGAATTCAATTACTTCATTTTCTTTTTTTTCAATAGACTCTATTAATTTTTTGAAGTCTTCTTTTTTGTTTTCTATTCTTTTATTATTCTCTAAAATATCTGCGTAATCTTTTTTATCAATACATGCGCCACACCAGTCAAGGCAGCTTTTTTCAGAATCATAAAAAATTACGTTCCCATCTTTATAGTCAATTATTTGTGGGTCAATTTTAAAAACATTTGTATAACATTTGGGGCATTTTACTTTTCTTTCATCTGCAAAAAACTCAATTTCAAAGCCGCATTTTGGACACTGAACAATATTTGTATTAAAATCTTTTAAATATGCTGTATTTTGACCAGGGCATCCAGCTCTAAATTTAGCCATTTATTATCACACCTTTTCACTCCTTTTTAATATTTTTATTCTTTTGGTATTTTCAAACTTTTAATATTATCTTTTTTAATATTATCTTAATATTATCACACCTTTTTAAAATTCCTTAAACTGATTAAAATTAAATTTTTAAAACTTTAGAGCCTGGAAATTTTCCATGTTTTAAGTCTGTTAAAGCTTCATTTGCATCCTCTAATTTGTATACTTTTATCTGTGGCTTTATTTTCATTTTAGAAGCTATAGCTAAAAATTCTTCACCGTCTTTTTTTGTTACATTCGCCGTGCTTTTAATTTCTTTTTCAAGCCAGAGATGTTTTTCATAATTTAAATTTAATAAAAAATTTTTATCAGAATTTTCTTTTCTAATTAAATTTAATACAAGCCTTCCACCTCTTTGGAGGTTTTCAAGAGCATAAATGATTGTTTTCCATACTGGGGTGGTATCAATTATACAATCCAATTTTTCAGGAGCCTTATCTTCAATTCCTCCAGCCCAGTCTGCTCCAAGTTTTTTTGCAAGCTCTCTTTCTTCTAAGTTTCTAGTAAATACAAATTTTTTTGAATTAGGATATAAGAAATTTGCTATTTGCAAAACAAGATGGTGTGCAGAACCAAATCCATATAAGCCTAAAGTCTTTTCGTCCTCCATGTTTGTAAGCTTTAACGAGCGATAGCCAACAACACCTGAGCACATAAGAGGTGCAACGTATAATAAGTTATCAATATTACCAATATTATCAATATTTGGATTATTTTTATTATGCTTA
The DNA here is from genome assembly GCA_964387355.1 of uncultured Actinomycetota bacterium. Taxonomy (GTDB): domain Bacteria; phylum Actinomycetota; class Humimicrobiia; order Humimicrobiales; family Humimicrobiaceae; genus Calidifonticultor. The sequence goes on from CAYLWJ010000047.1 coordinate 11,554, forward strand.
ATCTGGTTAATATATTTATTATTATTATTATTATTATTAGTAGTAGTAGTAGTAGCGGCAGTAGTAGCAGCAGCAGTAGAGGCGGCAGTAGTAGTTGTAGTATTAGTATTAATATTAATATTATTAGTAGTGATTTTAGTAGTGGAAATAGTATCAATTTTAGTAATATTGTTAGTATTGGCAGTAATTGATGTAATCGGCTCAAAGTCTATTAACTCTTCAGGTATTTTATGAGCGTAGTCTTCTTTTATAACCATGTATTCAGCATAACCTCCATTTTCATGGCAGCCAGTTGCTTTAAAATCTAAACATAAATTATCATAGCCTCTTAGGCAAAATTTACATTTGCCACAGCTTGAATATATCCATGTGGCACCGGCAATATCACCAATTTTAAACTTTCTTACTTTATTTCCAATTTGTTCAACAACTCCAACAGGCTGGTGCCCAAGCACAATTGGCAGTTTTGGTGCAATAATTCTACCTTCAATTTGATCTAGTTCTGTTCTGCATACACCACAGGCATATACTTTTATCAAAATCTCATCTGACTTAACTTCAGGTACTGGTATCATAGACAGCTCAAGAAAATTATTCTCAGATATCTCTTGGTTGCCTTTAAAAATCATTGCTTTCATCATCTTTTCCATCTTTTCCATCTTTTCCATTTCTTTCATAATATTTTCAAAATAATTTTTTAAAAATATAAATTATACTATTAACAAGCTAGGTTTACAGTTAGCTCTTTGAAAATCAAAGGTTACGCAAGCACTTTTAGTATAATATTAATTTTATAAATATGTAAAAGTAATTCCAAGACCCCCAATTCCAAGATGTGAACCTACAACAATGCCAATATTTGTCCTGATTACATCTTTAGGTGAAAACCATTTTCTTATTTTTTCTTCAATCTCATCAGCATCTTCTTTGTTTGCAACATCACCAATTGCTACTATTAAATCTAGATTTTTGCCAGAAAAATTTTTTAAATATGTTTCCATTGAATCTAAAACTTCTTTTTTTGCAAGCTCCCATTTTCTAGTATTTTTATATAATGCAACTTCTCCATCTTTTAGAGTTAGTATTGGCTTAATTTCAAGCATTGTTGCCAATTTACCTTTGATTTTATTTATTCTTCCACCTTTTATTAAATTATCTAGTGATTTTGGAATAAAAAAAGAAAATATTTTTTCTCTAAATATTGAAATTTCTTTTATTATTTCGTCTCTTGAGAGACCTTTTTTTGCAAGCTCTGCTGCTCTTAAGGCTAAAAAACCACAAGGCATGTGAACAAGCTCAGAATCAACTATAGAAATTTGCTTCTTTTCAGAATTTTTTTCAATTTGGTTTGCTGCAAGCTCTGCAGAGTTTAATGTCCCTGATAATTTTCTTGATATATGGATAGAAATTATTTCATTTCCTTTTGAAAGTTTTTCTTGGTAAACCTGCATGAAATTTCCTGGTGTTGGCTGTGAAGCTTTTGGCATTTCAGTAGAAGAGCTCATCATTTCAAAAAATTTCTCTGGTGTAATGTCAATCCCGTTATCTAAATATGTCTTATCATTAAAGGTAACCGATAAAGGCACGACTGTTAAATCATAATCGTTGTCTTTATAAATTTTAGGTGGTAAGTCTGAGGTGCTATCAGTAATAATTGAAATGTTTGTTGAAGAAATGCTTGTTGAAGTCATGACAGGCTCCTTTTTTAAATTTTAACATTATATTTTATTGCAGTAAATATTTCCAAAGGTGAAAACTTATCTTAATTATAGCTTAAAATAATTTTTGAAAGCAACCTTTTAAATGAAAAAGTAAATTCACATTAACAAAACAATTTACTTTTTTAATAAAATATATAGTAATAAATATACTTTTTTCTCAAAAATTTCTGTTTTACAATTTAATGTGGATATCTGAAGATAAAAACTGTGAGATAAATAAATTAGATATAATATAATATTATATTTAGAAAAATATTTTTCCAATAAGCTTTGATATTGTTGTAATATTATACTACAATTGTTGTAAGGAGTAACAACAATGTTAAATTATTTTGAATTAACAAAGTCTAAAATTAGAAGAAAAATTTTATCACATTTTTTTTCAAATATTGATCAGGAATTATATCTTAGAGAAATAGCAAGAATTATAAATGAAGATCCTGGTAATGTTTCAAAAGAATTATCAAAATTGGAAAAAGAGCAATTGTTTTTATCAAAATTTAAAGGTAATCAAAAATATTACTATTTAAATAAGGAATACCCACTATTTGATGAGGTAAAATCAGTTGTTTTTAAAACTATTGGTATAAATTGGTTAATTCAAAACCTAATAAAAAATTATCCGGGGATAATTTGTGCTTTTATTTATGGTTCATTTGCTAATAACACTGAAAATTCATATTCAGATATTGATTTATGTTTAATTATTGATAATAATTTTAATGATAGTGATTTTATTGTTGAAATTAATAGGATAGAAAAAGAAATTTCTAGAGATATTGAATACATTTATTATTATGAGAGTGAATGGATTCAAAAAATTGAATCAAAAGATTCTTTCATGTTAAATTTATTAGGTAAACCTAAAATAGTTTTAAAAGGAGACATTTCTGGATTATAAAGATCTTGTTAGCGAAGGAAAATTAAAAGAAGAGCCCAGTATTGGTTTCGACCAGATAACTAGGTTTCTTAAAAGAGCAAAGAAAGATTTAGAGATATCCAAATTATTGTTATATAAGGATTGTGGGTCTGCACTTACGGTTTTATATAATTCAATGTTCCATGCAGGTAATGCTTTAATAAGGTCTCAAGGTTATAGGCCTGGTGCCATAAAACAACATATAGGAATTATTGAAGCTGTTAGCAGAAAATTAGGCGATGAATTCAAGGATCTTATATTAAAATTTGATGACCTTAGAAAGCATAGAAATAAATTCGAATATCAGGCAGTATTTGAAATAACAAAAACAATGTTGGAAAATAGGATAAAAGATGCTGAAAAATTAATAGAAGTTATTGAAAAACATATCTATGAAAAAAATCCACAATTAAAATTTGAAATATAGTTTTTTAGTATATTTGTTATAAAACTAAAATAATATTTAAAATTTATATTATGAAAATTGCTATAACAGCAGATTTGCATCTAAAAAACCAAAAAGAGACACCAGAAAGATATGAAGTTCTTTCTTACCTTATAAAATCATTAGTTGATTATAAAATTAATAACTTAATTATTGCTGGAGATTTGTTTGATAAAGAAAATCAAAATTATGCTGATTTTGAAAAATTTTTAATAAAAGAAGATATTCAGTCTAAGAATATTAAGTTTTATATTATACCTGGAAATCATGACTTATCAGTTTCACCGAAATATTTTACAAGCCAAAATATAATAGTTATAAACACACCACGTTTTTTTAATTTTAAAGATAGTAATGATGAGACTGTTGTTGATGACGAGACCGTTGTTGACGATGAGACCGTTGTCATTGATGAAGACGTAGTTGGCAATGATAACGACACTGGGGGTAGTGATAACGACACAGTTGGAAATGATTATAAAACGGTTAGCACTGGCAAGGAAATTGTTGGCACTGGTTGTGAGACTACTGGTACTATTGGTACTGGTTTTAATATATTATTTATACCTTATATTTCTGGAAAATCAATTGGTGATGTTTTATCAGAATTTTTTAGAAGTTCGAAAAATTCTAGCCAGTCAAACCAGCCTAATCAGTTTCATAAGTTTAATAATTTTAATCAGTTTAATCAGACTAATAAGTTCAACCACTTAAATCAACTAAATCAATATATAATTATAGGTCATGGAGATTATATTGCTGGTCTTAAAACACCTAACCCTTATGAACCGGGCATATACATGCCTCTTACAAGACAAGATGTTGAGTATTTTAAACCTCAAAAAGTATTTTTGGGTCATATTCATAAAAAATTGACGCTTGGAAAGGTAAGGTATCCAGGCTCTCCATGTGCTCTAGACATAAATGAGGTTGGTAAAAGAAGCTTTTTAATTATAGATACAAAAAATTTAGAAATTACAGAGCATATAATAGAGGCTGGAAATATTTATATAAATGATGTTCTTGTTGTATTTCCAGAACTAAACCAAACAATATATTCTTATGGTTCAAACAGTAGTAAAGAAGCTCACAAAGCAGCAAGCACAATAGCTAACCTAGAGGTTAACGCTGCAGATAATACATCAGTTTACAAACCAGCTAACAAAACAGCAAACAAAGCAGTTAACACATCAGCAAACGCAGCATCAAACGCAGCAGCAAAAGTGGAGGCAAACGCAGCAGCCTCTGAAATTTTGGCTTCTGAATTGTATATAAGAGAAAAAATTAAAAAAATAATAAAAAAGTATGACCTGCAAGCAGATGACTTTAAAAGAGTTAAATTAAGATTAAAACTTAAAGGCTATACTACAGATAAAAAAACTTTATCTAATATTTTAGACACTGTTTTAAAAGAAGAAATGCCTGGCTTTTCATTTTATAATAATGAGCCGCCGGATTTAACAGAAGTTAATATATTAAATGACCAAGATTTAATAACAGTAGTTGAAAGAGTGGCAAATAAAATTAAAAGTTTAGAAGAAAGTGGAGAACTAATTAATTTTATTGAATTTGATATTGAACAAGGTCAAACACAAGATATAAAAAATATTATGTTGGATAAAATTTTAGAAAAAGCATTAAGCTTAATACTTTCTGATTAAATCTGATTAAGTAGTTTGTAAAAGTAAATAGTAGCTTGAAAGTTTAATTAAAAATTAAACTAATTTAATTAATATATCATTAAAGTAATATGGCAGTTAAAATAGAAAAATTAAATGTAAGAGATTTAGGTCCAATAAAACAGCTGGAAATTGATTTTGGCCAATTGAATTTAATATTTAGCCACAATGAAAAAGGAAAAACTTTTTTAACAGAGTTTTTAATAAAATCTTTATTTAGAGAAATTTCAAGGTGGAGTTATATAAGAAAACTTGGAAGTGGAAAAGTATTTGTTAGCGGATTAAGTATAAGTGGAGTAGGTGTGGTAAGTGGAATAGGAAGAGTAAACAAAATAGATGGAGTAAGTGTAGCAAATGGAATAGATGGAGTAACTTTTTATTCTTCTGATATTGTTGAATTTAGCCCTTCTTCAAAAAAGAAGCTTGAAGATTTTTGGCAGGAACAACAAACAGGACTTCCTCTTTCTATGTCTAAACTTTTAGTTGTAAGAGGAGGGGAAGTCAGTATTGAAGGTGGAAACAGTGGCAGCAGTGTAAGTGGAAATGGTGGTATAAGCAAGGCAATAATTAAAGAAATTTTATCAGGAATAAATGTTCTTGATAGGATTGATAATGATAAAAATATAACCCCAACAATTAAACAAGCAAGCTTAACATCTGGCAGATTAAACATTTCAAAAAGGGGTGAAGGAAAAACATATTTTGACACTAAAGAAAAATTTGAGGCTTTAAAAAAACTCTTTAGTCAAGTTGAAGAAAAATATTCTCAAGGTGTAATAAAAACACAAAAGCAGGAAATAGAGCTGCTTAAAAATAAATTAAATTTATTAAATGATGCCAAAAAACACTTAGCATATAAACTGGATGAAAGAATTAAAAAATTTAAAAATATTTTAGGCAAAACTCCAGATGAAAAAATACAGGAGATAGAAAAACAAATAACTTCATATAATGAAATTAAATATTCTTATGATAAAAATACAGAAGAGTATAATAAAATTTTAAAAGATAGTTCTCAGTATTTATGGTTAGAAAAAGCTCATCAAATTTATCAAAAAATTATATTTTCTTTAAAAGAAAAACCAGAAGAAAAATATTTAATAAGTGCAGCACAAAAAGAAGCACAGTTTAGGACACAGCAAGAAAATTACAGAACATATCAAGAAACTCAACAAAAAACTCCACAAGGAACAAAACAAAAAACACAGCAAGGAACACTACAAGGAACACTACAAGAAACACAGCAAGGAACTCAGCAGGGAACTCAAAAAAGTACAGAGCAGGTTTCGCAATTAAAAACTAGCCATACTAGTTCTTTTTCCAACTATTTATTAAATTTTTCACTTTTTGGTAAAAGAACCAGTACAATTACTATTGCTTTAAGTATATTTGGCCTAGTATTAACTGTTTTAGGATTTATTTTAGCAAATATTTTAGTATCTACTATAGGTGCAGCTATTTTATTTATCATAGGAATAATAATTTTTGCTGTAGGGCTTTTGCTTGCTATAAAAGCAATAAAAAAAATTTCTTCTTTAGATTTATCAGAAATTATCAAAAATGAGGAACTTGAGAATATTAAAAAAGATTTTAAAGAAAAGTTTGGAGAAGAGCTTACAAGTTTAGCTCAGCTTGAAGAGATTCTTGATTATCAGAAAAAAAATTACAATCAGTTGGAACTACTAAAAAGAGACATTGATGAAAGCAAAACTAGATTAGAAAGTCTTTATAATAAAATTATAGAGGATGTATCAAGCCTTTCTGGGCAACCAATAAATTCTATAACCTCCATTGAAAATGCTAAAACGATTTTAGAAAATTTGAAGGAAAGCAATCAAAAATATAGAAGTGAAATGCAGGATTGTAAGGATAATCTTTCTCGTTTAAATGTTGACCCTTCGGATTACCTAGAAGAATTTGAAGAAGAAAAAATTCAATTTAGTTTTGAACAATATCAAAAAACAGAATCTTTAATTGAAGAGCTTAAAGAAAAACTAAATGCGCAAGAAAAAGAAATTGAACAATTAAAACATGATATTTGTACAATTACTGGAAGCGACTACAGTATTACTTGGGATGAGTTAATAGAAAGTTTAAGGCAAAAAATGTTTGAAACGCAAATAGAGCTAATTGAAATTACAGCTTCTATTATTAGTGGAATTTTAGTCCATCAGGTAGTTGAAGACCTAAAACAGCAGGAGGACCAAAAAATACAACAAGGTTTAAAATCAGAAAAAGTTTTAAAACCTTTAAGGGAAATAACTAACAGATATGTGAGCTTAGAACTTGACCAGAGTGGCAGCTTAATTGTTTCGGATAAATATGATAGTTATGATATTAAAGATTTAAGTACAGGTGCAAAAGAACAAGTAATGCTTGCTTTAAGAATTGGTTTTGTTAAAAGCCTTATTGGTGATGATGAAACGCTTTTTTTAATATTAGATGATGCATTTCAGCATTCAGATTGGCAAAAAAGAGAAATATTAGTAGAAAAACTTGCTGAAATTTCAAATAGCGGCTGGCAGGTTATTTATTTTACTATGGATAATCATATAAGAGACTTATTTATAAAAACTGCACAAAAATACAGCAACCTTAATTTTAAAAATATCTCACTGTAAAATCTCACTGTAAGATCTCACTATAAGGGCGCACTTTAAGATCTCACTGTAAGATCGCACTGCAAGACTAATCATAGAACTGGTTAAATGGCTAGGCCATAATCTATTTCCGCCAATTGATTTTAAAAACTTGCAAATCATAGGACTTATTAAAAGGCTTAGCCATAGGACTTTTTTAAATGGCTAGTTATATAAGGTTACTTTAGAGTGCTGATTTAGGTTTGCTTTAGTGTTAACTATTGGCTTCCTATAATGTTTCTTAAGTACTTCTTTAATTAAGTTAAACAGTTAAATGGTTTTTATAAGGTTTATTATAGGGTTTTTTAAATTAACCTAAAATTTTTAGTACATTATTTTTTTAGGCATTATTTATATTATTTAGCTTTGGTAGAAAGCTGCTGAGAGGTACCCTACAACTGCGCTTTTATCGCCGCTTACATCTCCAGAATTTTTATATTCTAAAACTGCAGCCTCATTTGCGCCTAGCAAACTTGAGGCAATCATAGCAGAAGCAACTGGACCTCCTCCACACATTTCTAGCTGTTGAGTTGAAATATCATCTATAAATTCTTCAATATCAAAACTGGGATCATTAAATTTTTCTATTGCTTTAATAACTTTACTATCTAAGGAAACAGCAGTTGAGTATGAATGGTAATGACTTAAGTCTGTGCTTGCTATAATTAAAATGTTTTCACCTTTAAATAAATCTCCTATAGCACGACCTAAGCTTTCAATATTTTGTTTAGTCTGGGCACCCATAACAATAGGAATGATTTTAAAATCACTCAGCACGACCTGTAGAAATGGCAGCTGAACTTCTAGGCTGTGTTCTTTTCTATGACCAAAAGTTGAACCTTGAATGTAAGATGGGTAATTAGATTTATTAATAAGGGATAAAGCTTTTTCAGTGTCAATTTTAACTAGACCAAGAGGAGTTTCATAAGCACTTCCAGTATAAATAGAGTTGAAATCAAAATATTCTGCATGAGAAGGCGCTATTATAATTACAGTCTCATAGTCTTTCCCTTCAATTTGCTTGTATGAATGTGCAGCAACTTGACCTGAGTAAATATATCCTGCATGAGGACAAACTAATCCTTTAATGTTATTTATATTTTTGTTTTCTGCTTTTTCTAAAAATTCTATAATCATTCTTCTTAAAACAGAAGGATTTGAAGGATAAAAGCTGCCAGCAACAATGCTTTGTCTTACTTGGTTGCTATACATTTTATAAAACACTCCTTATTAAAAAAGCTTCTTAATCATTTTCTTAATCTAAAAACTATAAAAAGAACTAAATTAATAACAACAGTTAAAATAATACTTATAATAATGGAAGTTGAGACAGGAAAGTAAAAACTAAAATTTTCCTTTTTAATACTTATATCACCTGGCAATTTTCCTACAAAAGGTATTTTAGAAAAAAGCATAATTAAACCGCCAATAAAAGCAATGCCCAGCCCAATAAATAGTATAATTTTACCTAAGCTGGAAAAATTGTTAAAATTATTTAAATTATTTAAATTATTTAAGTCGTTTAGATTATTTAGATTATTATTCATGTCATTCATATGTCATTCATATATCATTTTTGGCTTTATTATTAGTAAAAATATTATTAGTAAAAATAATTATTGCAAATTTATAAAAATTTATATCTATACAAATTTATAATTATTGCAAATCACTTATTGTAATTTGCAATTTAATATTTTGTGATTTCTTAATTATAAAAAATAGCAAATATTTTTATTTCTTTCAAATAAATTAATTTTTGATGATAATATATATTTAAATAGCCATTCTGAAGTTTGTTGATGTCATGTATTCATTTGGGTTTTTAATGATAATATATATTTAAATAGACTATTTAAATAAACGTATGTGAATGAGATAGAAATATGTATAAGATAGATAAAAAAAATATAACAGAAAAAAAGTAAATAATGGTTATATAGTAGTGTTAGATATTGGAACCACTTCTATTAGGTTTATATTTTTGGTTTATATTGTTTTATCTTGATGGCAGGGTTTTTTATGAATCTTTTAAACAAATTTCACAGAATTATCCCAAGTCTGGATGGGTTGAAGAAGATGCTGAAGAAATATTAAATGCACTTGAATTTACAGTTAAAGATGCAATTGATAAACTTGGTGGAAATTCAGAAAATTGGGCAAAGATTCTATCTTGACATAAACGCATCATATTTGGATAATATTAAAGTGCATTTGAACTAGTAGTTTTTACTTATTTTTTATTTATTGCCGGCGTAGCTCAATTGGCAGAGCAGCTGATTTGTAATCAGCAGGTTGTCCGTTCAAGTCGGTCCGCCGGCTCCATATAAATACGTAAGAAGCTAAAAGCTAAGAACCTGTTGATTTTTACTGGGAAAATATTGTAAGATTAAGTTGTTGTGTAGTAAATATATTATAAAGAATTGTTGCATTGTTAGATAATATAGTATTTATAGTATTGTCAGATATTATATATAATTATATAATATATGGCTTATTATTATAATATATAGCTTAGTTATAGTTTAATTAGTTAGTTATAGTTTAGATACAGTTTAGTTACAGCTTAGTTTGATACAGGTTATTGATACAGATTAGTTACTTAATTTATTGTAATATTTATTGCAGTATTATTTAAATTTTTTATTATTACATTTTTTCTTAAATTGTTTCTTAAATTTTTTGGCGTGGAGGAGTGCCCGAGTGGTCAAAGGGAGCAGACTGTAAATCTGCCGGCGTAAGCCTACAGAGGTTCAAATCCTTTCTCCTCCACCATTTTATTTTGTAGACAATCTTTTATAGGTTATTAAAAATTAATAAGCTATAAAAATCTTTTTTGGAACACTTTTTTTAGAGCCTGTATAGCTCAGTTGGTAGAGCGTTTCCTTGGTAAGGAAAAGGTCACCAGTTCAATTCTGGTTACAGGCTCCATTTTTTATAAAATTTTTAAATTTTAATCATTTAAATTTTAATCAATTATTCAGCAAAAACTAGCTAAATAAATAAAAATAAATATAAATAAATACAATAATTTTCATAGCAACACAGTAAATACAACATTACAATAAATACAATTTAGGCAATAAATAAAAATTTAAAACAAAAACAGGAGGGGCGCTTTCGCTTTGGCATTATTAGACCTTGGATATATTTTATCAGCTGTTATTGAAATAATATTACCTATAATATTAGCAATAATTATTTGGAAGAAATTTAAAGTCTCATGGGCAATATTTTTTCTTGGGTTGATTTTATTTATTGCTTCACTTATAAGGATTCCTCTTAATAATTACATTTCAGTTTTTTTAAAAACGCCTCTTAAAGGTGAATTATATATTATTATTATTGGAATAATAGCTGGCTTTAGTGCAGGAATATTTGAGGAAGGGGTTAGATGTATTGCATTTGGTGCTGTAATAAGGCCAAGAGACTATTACAAAGGTATAATGTATGGAATAGGGCATGGCGGTGGGGAATCAATGATTTTTGTGGGATTTTCAGTTCTTGCAAATTATATAGTATATAAATTTTTTCCAAATATTTTACCTTCAAATATTATATCGCAATTTAAGAGCTCAGCATGGTGGTTACCACTAGTAGGTGCAGGGGAAAGAATATTAGCAATTACAATTCAAATTGCATTCTCAGTACTTATTATGCATGCGTTTATATATAAAAAATTTTATATAATACCTCTAACAATTTTATTTCATGCCTTAATTGATTTTACTGCATATTATGTAAATTATAAACTTGGAATGTTGTATGCAGAGCTTTCTGTAGTTGTATTTGCAGTAGCAGCAATTGCAGTAATTTTTTTACTTCAGCCAAAAAAATATAAGCATGCAAAGTTATAATTTATTTTTTTTTGTTTTTAAATTTATCTAATTGCTTATAATCTGGCTTTTAACAAACAAGTTATTGCATGAAAATTATTTAATGGCTTAAGTTAAAGCTTTTATAAAAATAGTTGTTAAAATGGTAATGATGTAGTTTATAAAGATTAGTTTTTAGAATAGCAGTAGAGTAAGAAGCTTTAAAAGATTAGTAAGGTAAAACCTTATGTTGACAGAAAATATTTAAATGAATACAATGTATTAATAAAAATGTAAAATGTATTCAAGGAGATTCATATGTCAAAAACAGTAACTTTGAGAATAGATGATAATATTTATGAAAAAATAAAAGAGTATTCCAAGATTGAAAACAGAAATCTTTCAAATTTTATTGAGACTGCAATCATAAATTATATTGAACAAATTGAACTGGCAGATGATAATGAAATGAGAGATATTTTAAGTAATCCTGAATTATTGAAAAGATTAAATGATGGCAGTTTAGACGCAGCAGGTAAAAGAGGCAGATTTGTTTAAGATATTTGAAACAGACCAATTTCTAAAAGATTTAAAAAGACTTGACGAACCTGAAAGAATAAGAATATATGGTAAAATACTGAATAGTATATACCCTCAATTAAAAAGTAACCCATATTTTGGTAAAAATATTAAAAAGTTAAAAGCATATAAACCAGATACTTGGCGATATAGAATAGGGGATTTTAGATTATTTTATGAAATTAATGATAAAGAAAAAATTGTATATGTTATCACTATTGATTTAAGAAAAAGTTCTTATTAAAAAAGTCTATAATAGAGAATTTAATTAGTTCTTGCTGAATAATTGACTAAAATGTTAAAAAGTTAAAGAATTTTGTGCTTAATAAATTCGATTTTTTTACATAATAATAAATTGTTCAGCATAAACTAATTATTATTTTTGTAATAAAAATTGTAACCATAATTATATCGTAAGCCATACAATAATTACCGCATATTATGTTAATTACAAACTTGGAATGTTGTGTGTAGATTGTATGCAGAGTTTTCTGTAGCTGTATTTGCAGTAATAGCAATTGCAGTAATTTTTTTACTTCAGCCAAAAAAATATAAGCATGCTAAGTTACAAGAATGCAAAAATGTAATAATCCAAAATTATAAGGTATGATAGTAGAATTAAAATTTTAAACATTGACAAATAGTATTTCCGTATTACAATAAATATGTATTACTGAAAATCAGAAAAAGGAGGTGCTCCCATTGGCTGATTTGGAAAAGCCTTTAACTAAACTAATTAAACCATTATCTAGAGGACAAATTACGATACCAATAGAATTTCGTAAAAAACTTGGAATAAATTCTAATACTATTTTAAACCTTTCTTTAAAGGGTAATAAAATAGAAATAGTTCCTGCTAAAGTTCAAGAGATTGGTGATGAAGATCTAAGGGAATATACTGACGAAGAAATTTCTCAGTTTTTAAAAGATGATAAAATAGATAAAAAAACGGCAAGTATTGTTAAAAGATTGCTTAATGAAGGAAAACTTTAATATGATTGTTAAAAAGAAAAAAGTTTTTCTGGATGCCTCTATTTTTGTTGCCGCTGCAGGTTCTGCCGATGGTGGTTCTTCTTTAATTTTGAAGATTTGTAAAGGACTGTGCTTTTTTGCTGTTACAACTCGAAAAATTCTCTTAGAAGCTCAGATAAATATTCGTAAGAAGTTATCTTCTGAAGCTCTTCTACGTTTCTATAAAGAAATAGGTGATCTGAATCCAGATATTATTAAATCACCCTCTATAGAAAAATTAAATCAATACAATAATATTATTGCTTTAAAGGATAGACATGTTCTTGCAGCTGCATTAGACAGTAAATCTGATTTTCTAATTACCTTAGATTGCAAGCACTTTAAAACGGAAGCCATAAGACAGGCAAACCTACCTTTAACAATATTAACCCCTAAAGAATTTTTAGAAATGGTAAAAAAGGAATATAAATAAATAATTACTCATACGTTTTCAATAAACTAAATAACCCCTAAGATATTGCTGTCATTACTGCAATGTGTGTTGGTATAAAAACAAAAGACAGGCAAGGATTGATAATTTAAAATGGCGGATTATAGTGCAGGATGAGTGTATTTTGTTTTATATGCTTGTGATATTTAAAAGTAAATTTTTATAAATTTTAATTTAAATTAAAAATACAATTAAGAAACCCTTACAAAGTGTTAAAATTATTTTTAAAATATATAATAATAAAAAAATAAAATAATAAGGGAATAAAGAAAGAAAGGAATAAAGAAATAAACGTCGTAATGTAATAATATTTAGGATATATTAGCAAATTTAAATTATGAATTCTCATTTACTATTTACTATTTATTATTTAAGGTTTAAGATTTATTACTAAATATCTAATATTTAATAAATATATTACATAATATGATTATACTACATTAGGAAAGGAGAATGATATGCTTCCAAATTTAATAGTAATACTTGTTGAGGATGGTTTTAGAGATGAAGAGCTTATCTATCCTTATTACCGTTTTAAAGAGGCGGGCTATACTGTAAAAATTGTTGGTCCTGAAAAACAAAGGCAATACAAAGGGAAGTTCGGTTTACCAGTGCAATCAGATTTAACACCATCAGAAGTAAAAACTAACGAAGTTGCAGTTGTAATTATTCCGGGTGGTTTTGCACCAGATAAAATGCGAATTAACAAAGAAATGGTTAAACTTGTAAAAGATGCTAATTCCAAATGCAAGATAATAGGGGCTATATGTCATGGCGGATGGATGCTTGTAGAAGCTAATATTATAAGAGGAAAAAATGTCACAGGTTACAAAGCAATAGCAACTGACCTTATAAATGCAGGAGGAAATTATATTGATAAAGAAGTTGTTGTTGATGATAATATAGTGACCTCAAGAATACCTGATGATCTGCCAGCTTTTTGCCGTGATATACTTGAGCTTTTAAAAGTATATTATAAATAAATATGCAATTATTAAATTGTTATTACATTGTTATTACATTGTTATTACATTGAAATACAACTGTAAAAGGCTTGCTTTATCTTAAAATTAGGAAGAAAAAGTATAAGTATGGAAAACCGTAGCAACACTTTTAAAATGAGCCAAGTAAAAAAAACACAATTTCAAGATAGGTGGGTTAAATTTGCATTCGGACCACAAGGATTTAAAAATACAAAAAACCTAAATCTCGGTGTGGTTAAATTTGATAAAAATATCACTTCTGTTAATCACAAGCACGTTGTGGAAGAAGCTCTTTTTGTGCTTTCAGGTAAAGGAAAAATTAAAATCGACAAAGAAGTTTATAACATTGAAAAAAATGATTTTGCATATATACCTGCCAAAACAGATCATCAGATAATCACTAGTGACAAAAGCATAAAAATACTCTTTGTATTTGGAGGAGAAATTGTTATTGATCATTAGCTGTTATTACTGGTAAATTGCTTGGAAATTATTGAGAAGTTGTTAAGAATTTGTTGTTAATTTTTTAGGATTAATGGTTAATTTTACCTAATAAAAATTCATAATATTTGTATTGATACATTTTAATCTCCTCTGTTAATGGTTAATTTTAGCTAATAAAAATTCAATCTTTGGCATTACTGTTAGTATTGTTATAGACTTGGTCAACCTGGGTATAAATAATTAACAAAAATGTTAATTTTCTGTACTTAGCTACTTTATTTATGTTATATAATTATTTGATGTTTATTTGTGTTTTAATATCTATTTTTTAATATTTTTTAATATATAATTCTTTATTAAGTTACTTCTATTGCCAGTATTATAAGTGAAATATTAATATTTATTATATTTATTATATATAGATTAAAAATAATATATAAATTATAAATAATTATCTTTTCACCTGATTTAGTATACTATTTTTTTACGAACTGTAATTTTTTATGAGTAAAAGTATTTATAAAATTGGCAATAAATAAATTAGATAAAATTACAAAACTTTATTTTACATATTTTGATGTTGCAAAAGCTTTAAAGATTACGGAAAAAGCTGCAATAGTTACTTGTTCAAGGTATGTAAAAACAGGTTTTCTTATAAGATTAAAAAAAATATTTATGTAAAAAAGTCAAGTTGGAATTTTCTTTCAAACCAAGAGTGTTTTGAAATAGCTAATTTATTGCAGGTTCCCTCATATATCTCATTTACAACTGCATTATCTTATTATGGATTAACTACACAAATACAGCAAAATTATTTTGAGTCAGCTGCTTTAAAGCGAACTCATATGAGAGAAATCTTTGGAAAAGTTTTTAATTACTCAAAAATAAAAAAAGAGCTATATTTCGGATTTGAAAGATATAACAATTTTTTTATAGCTTTGCCGGAAAAAGCCATTCTTGATTCTTTATATTTACAATTTTTAGGTAAATATAAACTTGATTTAAGTGCTATTGCAATGGATAGGATAAATATTGTTAAACTTGAGAAATTTGCTAAAAGTTATACCAGGTTTTTTAAAAAATATTTAAAGAAAATTTTATTAGATAGATATTAATCAATTAGTCAGTTGTTAGAATATTATTAAAACCTTAATAAATAAAATCATGCTGAAGTCTTATAATGAAATCTTATAATTAAATATTTAATTGAATATTAAATTAAATACTAAAAAGGATTTATATTAAATGGATAGATTAAGGGACCAGGAAGTTTTTGAAATAGAAGTGCTGCAATGGTTAAAAAATAAAGGCTTTCTTGAAAGTTTAATTTTTGGTGGGGGAACCATGCTTAGGTTATGTTATAATTTAAACAGGTACTCGTTTGATCTTGCTTTTTGGACATTTAGAATGAAAGATACACAAAGCTTTTATTATTTGCTAAAAGCCAAACTTTCAGAGGACTTTGAATTAACTGATGTTTCTGATAAATTTTTTACGTTGCTTTTTGAGATTAGAAAATTTGGTCAACAAAAGAAAATAAAACTGGAAATAAGAAAAAGTCAAAAAAGTTTTGATTATGAATATAAGATTGCCTTTTCTAGATATTCAAATATACAAGTGCTTGTGAGGGTATTCACTTTGGAACAAATGATAAAAAATAAAATTGAAGCTTTTTTAAGCAGGAAAGAGATCAGAGATGCATTTGACTTAGAATTTATATTAAAAAAAGGAATAGAAATACCTAAGGGTATTAAACAAAAAGATTTAGAAGAAATTAAAAAAATTGTTAAAGGTTTTAATAAGCAAAATTATAAAGTAAATTTGGGTTCAATGCTAGACCCTGAAATGCGTAAATATTATATAGACAATAACTTTTACTATCTTTTGGGCAAAATTGATAACAGAATTGATAAAAATATCTTATATTAGAAAAAATTTTGAATAATTGTTATTTCAAATAATAAATTTGAAAATATAGTTATTAAAATTAAAGTGCGTAATTATTGTATTGATTTTTTTTAAATGTACTAATATAATTAGCACAATTATTAAATTATACGAAGAATATAATAAAAAAATAAATAGGCGTTTGATTATAAATATTGATAATACGCAAATATTTATTAAATACTTACGTTGAAAATATTATATTAATAAATAAGTAGATAAGTAGAATAAGTAAAAGATAAAGATATAAAATTAAAAATAAAAGTAAAAGTAAAATTAAAATAAATGATAAATAATTTTAAAAATTTTATAGATTTTAAGAACTTTCCTTCCAATCCTCTCATCCTTGGGTTGGTTTTGCAAAAAGAAAATTACTGCTGGCAAAGCTAATCCTACAATTTAATATTGCCCAATGTATTTCTAAAGGTATTACCTAAGATATTATCAAGGATATTACACAAAATATTACTATTACTCAAAATACTAAAAAAGATATTATTAAAGATATCACACAACATATTATCCAAGATATTTTCCAAGAAATTTTTTCGTAATTCGTAATTTTTGAAAAAATTTTTTTTTAGAAATCTTTTTTAACAGATTTTTGTCAAAAGGCATTTTTTAAATAATCTTATTATTTTATTTATAAGGGTATTTTTATTTATAAGAGTTTTTTATTTTAATTTTTAATAAAGCTGTTTAACAAGAATTTTAAATTTATTTTTTTATTTTTTAAAACAAGATTTTTAATTAAATTAACAAAGGAAAAGTGATTTTTATGCTTAATATAATAAATATTACTGAGCAAGATTATCTTAAGAAATCACAAACATATAATGTAATTCCAGTCTGTAAAAAATACATCTCAGATACAGAGACTCCTGCAACAATATTTTTAAAATTAAAAAAATATGCTGATGATGAAAATGATGGAGTTTTTCTTTTAGAAAGTGTAGAAGGAGCTAAAAAACTTGCAAGATTTTCTTTTATAGGTGCAAGTTTTAGTCACAAAATCATTTTTAATGATGGTTTAATTAAAATTTATAAAAAAATAGAAAACAAAAATATAGATAATCAAAAAATTGAAAAGATAAATAAAACGGATTTTGCAAATGAACCAGCAAATAAATCAGAAAATAAGTCTGCAAATAAACTTTCAAATATATATACAAATAAGCTTGCACATAAAATTGCAAATAAGCCTGCCAATAAGCTTTCTGCCTGTTCTTATTCATTATGCTTTTCTAAAAAAACTGAAGATCCGCTTTATGAGCTTGAAAAATTTATGAGCCAGTATCGGATTTATAGAGATCCACAGCTAAATCATTTTGTAGGGGGAGCTGTTGGTTTTCTATCTTATGATTTAGTTAAATACTTTGAAAAAATAAAACTTCCTAGAAAAAAATCACCTTTTCCAGAAATTAGCATATACTTAACAGATACCATTATAGTTATTGACCATGTTTTAAATACATTAGGCATTATTGCAACAGTTAAAAATGATGAAGATGCTTCGCCTTTATTAGCTTATGAAAAATCAATTAAAAAAATAAAATATTTTGAAAATTTAATTTTTAAAAATAACTATAGTGCTTCTCATAGTTTTAATAATTATATTGTTTCAACTAGCAATTCCAATTCAAGCCCTAATTTTTCAATTTATTCAAATTTCAGCAAGGAAGAATTTATAGATGCAGTAAATAAGACAAAAAGATATATAAATGATGGTGAGGTTTTCCAGCTTGTATTATCTCAAAAATTTGAAATTAACATTAATAATAACATTAATTATAACTTTAATAATAATGTTAATAATAACTTTGATAGCACTGGCAATATTACAACCAAAACTAATAAAATTGACCACATTGACAATATTGGCAATACTGATTCCGTTAATAATACTAATCTTAATGATTTTTATTCTTTTAATATTTATCGTGTTTTAAGAAATTTAAACCCATCTCCATACATGTATTTTTTAAGCTTTAAGGATTTTAAAATAATTGGCTCTTCTCCAGAACCACTTATAAAGATAACTGGAAGAAAAATAATTACTTGCCCTATTGCTGGTACTAGAAAAAGAGGCAAAAATCAAAGCGAAGACAAAAAAATTATTTCCAGTCTTCTAAATGATGAAAAAGAAAAAGCTGAACATAATATGCTTGTTGATTTATCCCGTAATGATTTAGGAAGGATCTGTCAATATGGCACGATTAAAATAAAAAGATATATGAAAGTTGAAAAATATTCACATGTTATGCATCTTGTAACAAGAATTGAGGGTAGGCTTAAAGATAATAAAACAATATTTGATGCATTGAAAGCAACTTTTCCTGCAGGCACATTAACGGGTGCCCCTAAAGTAAGAGCAATGCAGCTAATAAGCGAACTTGAGCCTGAAAGAAGAGGTCCTTATGGCGGAATTGTTGGTTATTTTGGCTATGACAATTCACTCGATTGCTGCATCACAATAAGAACAGCCTTGATAAAAGATAATAAGATTTTTATTCAGGCTGGTGCAGGTATAGTTTACGATTCAATTGCAGAAAACGAATACAATGAGACTTTAAATAAAGCAAGTGCACTAATAAATGCAGCAGTTGAGGCCGTCCGCACAGCTTGTTCAGTTAATGCGGCTTGCGCAGCTGGTTCATCTGGTTTGGTTAGTGCGGCTGGTGCCTCTGGTTTACTTAGTGCGGCTGGCGCAGCTGGCTTAGCTGAGTTGGATAGTTCTGCCGATGTGTTTGGATTGGCAAGCGAATCTAAGGCTTCTAGCACGGATGGATTAGAAACGGTTTCTGGCAAAGCTAGCCTAGCTGGCCTATCTGGCCCACCTGACATATTTGGCGCAGTTGGAGAAGTTAATGGCAAAAATAAATAAAAAATGAATAAAATTTACAAATTAATAAAAAAATAAAAATAAAATTAAATATTAGCCTAACTTGTTAATAGTACAAATAAATATAAGAAATAAATAAAAAAAATAAATATGCAAAATAAGCGGAGGAAGTAAAATGAAGAAACCTAACATTGCTGAAATTACTGAAACCAATAAAAAACTTATCGAGAAAATATTATCTTTCAAAAATTTAACAGAAAGTCAAGCAAAAAATGCAATGCTTCTAATTATGGAAAACAAAATGAATGAATGCCAAAAGGCAGCATTTTTAACTGCTTTAAGAATGAAAGGTGTTTCAGTTTCAGAGCTGTATGGTTTTGTAAAAGCAATGCTTGAAAAAGCTGTAATAATAAGAAGTGACTTTATAAAGGATAGTTTTACTCAAATAGAAAAGTTAAAAAGTGAAGATGAAATAAAAAAAGGATATTACATAAAAAATGTAGATGACATAAGAAGTGGATATGCCACAAAAAGTGAAAATGACATAAAAAGAGAAGATGCCAAAGAAGACATTTTTGAGTTTGACGACCTTGTAGATACTTGCGGCTCTGGCGGTGACAATAAAAATACATTTAATATTTCAACTACAGCGGCATTTATTGCAGCCGGGGCTGGCGTTAAAGTAGTAAAGCATGGCAACAGAAGTATTTCAAGCAATTGTGGAAGTGCAGATGTGCTTGAAGCTTTAGGAATTAAAATAACCACTAACGCTAATAATTTAAGCCTTTACATAAAAGAATGTCTTAAAAAATCTAATTTAAGCTTTATTTTTGCACCAATTGCTCATCCTGCAATGGCAAGTGCAGCTAAAACAAGAAAAGACCTTAAGTTTAAAACTGTTTTTAATATTTTAGGACCAATTGTTAACCCAGTAGTTCCGAAAAAAAGAGTAATAGGTATTTACGATTATAGCTTTGCAAGAAAAATTGCTAAAGTTTTAATCAGGCTAAATGTCAAAAGAGCAATTATTGCCTCAAGCGCTGATGGTATGGATGAGTTATCGGTTTTAGCACCAACATATGTTACTGAACTTAATGATAATTGTATAAGCCAATACACTTTTTACCCAAAAAAATATGGATTTAACTATAACTCAGCTAAATATTCTTATAGTTTAAAAGACTTACATGGAGGCTCTCCTCATCACAATGCGCAAATAATTTTAGATATATTAAAAGGAAGAGATAAAGGAATAAAAAGAGACATTGCAGTTTTAAATGCTGCAGCAGCAATTCTTGTTGGAAAAAATCTTTCAGATTTTAAAGATGCCATTGAAATGGCTATAGATTCAATTGATAGTGGAAACGCCCTTAGAAAAATGGAAAACTTAATAGAAATTACTAATAAATTTGACGAATTTGAGAATTTTTATTCCTAAAATTTATAAATCTTAAAATTTAAAAATAAACTGTGAGGTTAAATTGAAGTATTTAAAAGAAATTTTAGCAAATAAGAAAAAAGAAATTAAAAACTTGCAAAAAAATTACAGAAATTTTTTAAGTTTAGAAAACTTAAAATTAAGTTTTGAAAACCCAAAATTAAATTTTGAGAAGTTAAGATTAAGTCCTGAAGAGCCAAAATTAAGTTTAGAAAAATTAAGCTTAAGTTCAGAAAAATTAATATTAAATTCAGAAAAGGCAATATTAAATTCAAAAGACCCTAAATTGAATTCAGAAAAGCCAAAAGCTGATGACCTGATTTCCAAATTGAAAAATAGCAAAAAAGACTTATTTATAATAGCTGAAATAAAAAAGTCATCTCCTTCTAAAGGTGTTTTAAAAGAGAGCCTAGACTTAAGAGAAATAATAAAAGCTTATAATGCTTTTTCTGATGTTGTTTGTGCAATCTCTGTAATTACTGAGACTCTTTATTTTAAAGGAAGTCCTTTTTTTATTCCTGAGGTTAAAAAATATGCTATTTCTCCAATTTTAAGAAAAGATTTTATTTTTAATAAAATTCAGGTATTGGAAAGCTTTTTACTTGGGGCAGATTTTATACTCCTTATTGCTACTTTGCTTTCCGAGAAAAGATTAAAGGAGCTTTTTGATTTTGCTTGCAGTCTAGGGTTAGGAGTTTTAGTTGAAACTCATAATAAGGCTGATTTTGATAAAGCCTTTAATGTTGGTGCAGAATTTATCGGCATAAATAACAGAAATTTAAAAACAATGAAAGTTGATATAAAAAACACCCAAGAAATTTTAAATTATGCATTACAAAAATTTGGCAAAAAAAAGCTTGATGAAAAAATTTTAGTTTGTGAAAGTGGAATTGATTCAGTTGACACTATGGCTAATTTTAAAAAGCTAGGGATAAATGTTTTTTTAATTGGCACTCATTTTATGCAGTCTAAAGACCTTATCTCAACTTTAGAAGAGATTAGGTCAGAGATAAGAACGCATCTTACGCATCTTATATAGATATCTTATATAAAGATATCTTATATAAAGGTATCTTTTATATATATACCTTATATAAATATTATTTTAGATGCTATTTAGTTAAAGATAGGTATGGAAAGACTTAAAATTTCAAGATGTGTGCTATAAAGTTAAAGATAACTTAAGTCTTATGGAGAAGAAGTTATATATGTTAGAAAAAAATATTATTAAGGGCACTAACCAAATTTGGGTAAAGATTTGCGGCATTACTAATTTTGAAGATGCACTTTTTACAGCCAATGCTGGTGCTGATGCATTAGGTTTTATTTTATCTACAGACAGCCCAAGAAAAATAAGTTTAGAAAAGGCTGAAGAAATTATTACTAAAATTAATAATTTATTTTCAGTAACTAAATTTAAAAATTTATTAAATGAAAATGCAACAACAGCAAGAGGTAAAAACGGTATCTATAGCAAAAACAAAACCAGAAGTATTTCTTTTGTGGCAGTCTTAGTAAATGAAAATTTTAGTTTTATAAAAAGCATTTTAAATAAAAAAATATTTGACATCTTACAGCTTTCAGGAGATGAAAATTTAGATCTTATTTATAAAATAAAAAAATATAATCCCGAAATAAAAATAATTAAAGCTTTAAGAATAAAAAATGGCTATTTTGATGATCTGGGCAATTTAGTTTTAGGTAAGTTGCCGGGTAAGCCCTCATGTAAACATTTATGTAAACATTTATTTAAGCTCTTAGGTAAGCCCTTATGTAGTCCAGATGGCTTAATAAACCCTGCTGAATTAGCTAAATTATCTTATTTAAATGAATTATCTGAATTAGCTGACTTAGTGGATTTCTATCTTCTTGATTCTTATGATGAAAAAAAGTATGGCGGGACTGGTAAGACTTTAGATTGGCAAAAAATTAAAAACACCATCAATATTATAAAAAATACACATTTGTTTTCAAATAAACCATTAATTTTAGCAGGTGGTTTAAATCCTGAAAATGTTTGCCTTGCCATAAAAACTGTAAAGCCATTTGGAGTTGACTGTTCATCAGGAGTTGAAAGCTTTAAAGGTAAAAAAGATGAAAAAAAAGTTAGAAAATTTATTAAGGAAGCTAAAATAAATTATTTAAGTAATTAATTATTAATGGATAACTAATAAAAATTAAGTAATATAAAAAAATTTAAGCTTAGAAATTTGGAAAATATCAAAAATATTTGAACTATTCAGCAAGAACTAATTAATTAAGAGAGGTAATTAAGAGAGTTTTAAAATGGGTAGCGAAGAAAAAATTGGAAATACTAATAATGATACCTTTAAGAACCCAAAGACTTTAAAAAGGTATTTTGGCCAGTTTGGAGGACAATTTGTCCCAGAGCTTTTAATAAAACCGCTGCAAGAACTTGAGATACATTACCTTAAGGCAAAATCAAGTAAAGAGTTTAAAAGCCTTTTTAACTATTATTTAAAACAATATGCAGGTAGACCCACCCCACTATATTTTGCTCAAAGGCTAACCTCTTATCTTGGTGGGGCAAAAATTTATTTAAAAAGAGAAGACCTTTGTCATCTTGGCGCTCATAAAATCAATAATTCAATAGGGCAGGCACTTCTTGCAAAACAGATGGGCAAGAAAAACATAATTGCAGAGACTGGGGCAGGTCAGCATGGTGTATCGGTTGCAGCAGTTTCAGCTTTGTTTGGACTTAAATGCAAAATATTTATGGGTGCAATTGATGCTGAAAGACAAAAATCAAATGTATTTAGAATGGAGTTAATGGGTGCAGAAGTTATTAGAGTCCATTCTGGAAGTAGAACCCTGAAAGATGCGTGTAGTGAAGCCCTAAGATACTGGGCTGCTAATTTTGATAACACCTATTATCTTTTAGGTTCAGCTGTAGGACCTCATCCTTATCCTACAATTGTTCGTGATTTTCAAACTGTAATAGGAAGAGAGACAAAGAGGCAAATATTAAGAGCTGAAGGCAGGCTTCCAGATTATATTATTGCCTGTGTTGGCGGTGGAAGCAATTCAATTGGTATATTTTATCCTTTTTTGCGCTTAAATAACAAACAAGGCTTAAATAAATTTATAAATAATGATTTTAATGAAATCTGTGATAATGCTTATAATAATGCTTGCGATAATACTTATGGTAGTAACTATACATGCAATAACGGCAACTTAGCAAATCAGCAAAGCATAAGCTTAATTGGTGTTGAAGCGGGTGGAGTTGATTTATCCTTAGAACATGATGCAAATCATGGTGCAAAGCATGGTGCAAAGCATGGTGCTACTTTATGCAAAGGCACAAAAGGTGTCTTTCAGGGTAGTTTAAGCTATGTTTTGCAAGATGAATTTGGCCAAGTTCAGGAAGCCCATTCCATTTCAGCAGGACTTGATTATCCTGGTGTTGGACCAGAACACTCTTATTTAAAAGAAAAAGGTTTGGTTCAATACTGCGCTGTAAGTGATAGTCAAGCTGTAGAGGCATTTAAGCTGTTAACAAAACTTGAGGGGATAATTCCTGCACTTGAAAGCTCTCATGCACTTGCATATGCAATAAAAATTGCACCAAAATTAAAAAAAGAAAAAATAATTGTTGTAAATCTTTCCGGACGTGGCGATAAAGATTTAGAAATAGTAAATCAATATAAATCAATGTAAAACAATATAAAATAATGTAAAACAATATAAAACAATAAATAAGTGGCTAATTAAAAAAATATAAATTGGTAATGATAAAAAAGACTAACACAAATCGAATAGAACAAACTTTTATAGAATTAAAAAAGAAAAATAAAAAAGCACTAATACCATTTATTACAGCAGGGTATCCTGATTATGATTCTTTCATTAATTTATTTTTTACACTCCAAAATGCTGGTGCAGACATCATAGAAATAGGAATGCCTTTTTCAGATCCAATAGCTGACGGGCAAATTATTCAGCATTCTTCTAAAGTTTCACTTGAAAAAGGTTTTAATACTGCTCTTTTAATATCTTCAATAAAACAAATAAGACAAATACAAATAAGACAAAAATTGCAAACTCCAATTGCAGTAATGACTTATTTTAATATTGTTTATAAATATGGAGTGGGTAAGTTTTTAGAAGAATTGGTGGATGCTGGTGCTGATGGAATAATAATACCAGACTTGCCTTTTGAAGAGTTTTTAAAATATAAAAATATTTTTATAAATTCAGGACTTGCAAACATAATGCTTGCAACTCTTTCAACAGATAAGCCTAGATTAAAACAGATATTAGAATACTGCAGTGGTTTTTTGTATTTTGTTCTTTTAAAGGGAGTTACTGGCTCTAAAGGTGAAATACAAAGAAAAACAATTGATATGTTACTAAGTATTAAGGAGCAAACAGAGCTTCCTGTGTCAGTTGGCTTTGGTATATCAGAACCAGCACAGGTAAAACTAATAAAAAATTATTGTGATGGAATAATTATAGGAAGCAAAATAATTTCTTTAATTAATAAAGATGATTCTAATTTTGTTCAAATAGTTGAATTTATAAAAAAAATTAAAAATAAACTTTAAAATTTATATTCAATTTATTTATATAGAAAACTTTTTATATTTAATCAATGTACTTTTATTTAAAATGTGTATTTATACATATAAAAAATGTTCTTTGGAAATAATATAAAGATTAATGAAATTAGCACTCCAATATGAAAAAATAGAAATCATTTATTTTTTATGCTAAAATATTTTTGTAAAATTATACATTAAAAATTTTAATATAAACTATAACTTTTATTATAGATATATTAAATTTATAATTTTTAGTATTAAAATAGTTTATTTAATTAACACATAAACATAATAATTAATTCTATTTATATAAATTACTTAATTTTTACATATAATTATATATCATTGTTCCTTTAAAACCAAATAAAGACCTTTTTAAAGGGGTTTTATTTTTAAACAATATTTTTGCGCTAATCTATTTTTTATAAAAAA
>CAYLWJ010000048.1:0-4658 GCA_964387355.1 uncultured Actinomycetota bacterium
ATTTAATATACATTATGTTAAATTTATAAAAACATTTTTTCTATAGTTTTTTTATCTTTTAATTTTAATTGTAAATTTTAAATAAAAAATAAAACATGAGTAAAACAACATGGAAAAAAAGGATATAGTTAAAATCCTAAATGAAATTAGCATTTTTTATGAATTAAAAGGTGAAAACTTCTTTAAAATTAGAGCATATCAAATTGCAGCAAAGGCACTTGAAATTTCAGAAATAAAATTAACTAAAAACACTACACTTGAAGAAATACAAGAAATTAAAGGTATTGGAAAGAGTATAGCAACCCAAATAAAAACACTCATAGACACCGGTAAGCTACAAATTTATGAAGATTTAAAAAAGTCTATCCCTGCTGGTTTAATTGAAATGTTAAAAATCCCTAAATTAGGACCAAAAAAAATTAAATATCTTTACGAAAATTTAAATATTTCAACAGTTTCTGAGCTTGAATATGCATGTCTTGAAAATAAATTAATAAATCTGCCAGGATTTGGTAAAAAAACACAAGAAAATATTCTTCATGGAATTGAACTTATAAAAAAATACAAAGAAAGGTTTTTATACTCTGAAGTTATAAACCAAGCACTAAATATTGAAAACAAGTTAAGAAGTTTTAATCTTATAGAAAATGTAAGTATAGCAGGGAGTTTAAGAAGAAAAAAAGAAACAATTAAAGACATAGATATTGTTGCAAGCACATCAAATATTAACAACGCAAAAAAAATCATGGATTTCTTTACTTCTCTTGAAGAGGTTGAAGAGATAATTGCAAAAGGTGAAACAAAATCAAGTGTAAGATTAAAATCAGGAATAAATTCTGATTTGAGGTTGGTTAGTACTAAAGAATATCCTTTTGCTCTTCACCATTTCACAGGAAGCAAAGAACATAATACTGCTATGCGTGCATATGTAAAAAAACTTTCAATTAAGATGAATGAATATGGGTTATTTAAAGTAAACGAAGACGGAACTGAGGAAATAATTGAAACTAAGGATAAGTTTAAAACTGAAAAAGATATTTTTTCATTTTTTAAAATGGATTATATTGAACCTGAACTTAGAGAAAATACTGGAGAAATTGAGGCTTCACTTAATAAAAAACTTCCAAAGCTAATTGAAGAGAAGGATTTAAATGGTATA
Organism: uncultured Actinomycetota bacterium; assembly: GCA_964387355.1. Taxonomy (GTDB): domain Bacteria; phylum Actinomycetota; class Humimicrobiia; order Humimicrobiales; family Humimicrobiaceae; genus Calidifonticultor. The sequence continues at coordinate 1,160 of CAYLWJ010000048.1, forward strand.
TTCCATTTTCACACAACATTTTCCGACGGAGCAATGACAATTGAACAAGCTGTAAAAGAAATAAAAAGTATGGGGTTTTCATATTGTGGAATTACTGACCATTCAAAAACTGCAAAATATGCAGGTGGGATAGAAGAAGAAAAATTAGATGATTATTTTGAAGCGATAAAAAATGTAAACAAAAAATATAATGATTTTAAAGTTTTTGCTGGAATTGAATCAGATATTTTACCTGATGGAAGTTTAGATTATGACGATGAAATACTTGAAAAATTTGATTTTGTAATAATTGCAATTCATTCAAATTTTAATATGGATAAAAGACAAATGACAGAAAGAATAATTAAAGCAATGCAGAATAAATATTCTACAATATTATCACATCCAACTGGAAGACTTTTGCTTGCTAGAGATCCTTATGAGGTAGATATTACTGAAATTATTAATGCTGCAGCTAAATACAATGTAGACCTTGAAATAAATGCAAGTCCATTTAGACTCGACCTTGATTGGTTAAATTGTAAATATGCAAAAGATAAAAATGTTAAGCTTTTTATTAATCCTGATGCACATAACCTTGATGGTCTACATGATTACAAATACGGAATAAATATTGCAAGAAAAGGTTGGCTTGAGAAGGAAAATGTTGCAAATACAATGTCTTTAAATGAAATGATAGAATACCTTAAATTAAAAAAGCAAAATAAAAGTTTACCTAAATTTAACATTTCTTTAACTTGTTTGTAAAAAACACCTGTTAAAATCTTCTTCAAGAAACTTCATGAGATATTTTTAAAACAAAATTTAAAAAATTTTATCTTTAATTGTAGGAATGGAGGAAAACTATGGATTTAGCAAAATCTATTGATATTATTTGGATACTGCTATCGTCTTTTTTGGTTTTTTCAATGCATGCAGGATTTACTCTTGTAGAAGTAGGATTTACTAGAGCAAAAAATTCAGTAAATATTGTAATGAAAAATTTTATGACAATTGTACTTGGTATATTGATTTATTTTTTTATAGGCTATGGGATAATGTTTGGTAAATCTATCGGTGGGCTTATTGGAACAAATAATTTTATTTTAAAGCTTTTGAATAATTCTGATACTACAAATTTTGCAATTTGGCTATTTCAAGCTGTATTTGCAGCAACTTCAGCAACAATAGTATCTGGCGCAATGGCTGAAAGAACAAAATTTTATAGCTATTTAATATTTTGTTTTGTAATTACAGCATTTGTTTATCCGGTTGTTGGTCATTGGATTTGGGGTGGTGGATGGCTTAATAAATTAGGCTTTATTGATTTTGCTGGTTCAACTGTTGTTCATTCTGTTGGAGGATTTTCAGCACTTGCTGGAGCAATGCTACTGGGCCCACGTTTTGGGAAATATAATAAGAATAAAACTTCAAATGCTATTCCTGGTCATAGTATACCATTGGCAGCATTAGGGGTTATTATTTTATGGTTCGGATGGTTTGGATTTAATCCTGGTAGTACTTTATCTGGTTCCAGTCCAGCAATTTCATTTATTGCTGTAAATACTGCATTGGCAGGAGCAGCAGGTGCACTTGGGTCTTTGGTATATGTTTGGCTTAAGTATAAAAAGCCTGATGCTTCAATGGTATTAAACGGCGCTCTTGCAGGTTTAGTTGGTATTACTGCTGGATGTGCTGTTGTATCACCATTAAGCTCTATAATAATTGGTTTTATTTCAGGAATAATAGTAGTAATCTCTGTAGATTTTATTGATAAAAAGTTAAGAATTGACGATCCTGTTGGGGCTATTTCTGTACATGGAATTTGTGGTGTATTTGGCACACTGGCAGTTGGATTATTTGCACAAGCAGACTACGCAAGGATTTCTGGTTTTGACAAAATCAACGGTTTATTTTTTGGTGGTGGATTTAAGCAGCTTTTAGTACAGTTTATAGGTTCAATTAGTTCCATTAGTTTTAGTTTTATTATAATGCTTGCATTATTTTCAGCAATTAAATACTCAGTTGGTTTGAGAGTATCCAGAGAAGAAGAACTAAAAGGTCTTGATATAACTGAACACGGTATGGAAGCATACAGTGGATTTCAAATATTTACAAATGAATAAAACAAATAATTAAATTTAATTAAATTGAAAGGAGAACAAATTGAAATTAATAATAGCTATGATTCAACCACATAAACTTCCAGATGTTAAAAAAGCTCTTTTTGAAGCTGAAGTATATAAACTAACAGTTACAAATGTATTGGGTTGTGGACAACAAAAAGGCTACACTGAAACTTATAGAGGTGTAATATATGAAGTTAACCTTTTAAAAAAAGTAAGATTAGAAATAGCTGTAAATGATGATTTTGTAGAAAAGACTATAAATGCAATTAAAAAAGGTGCTTATACTGGAAATATTGGAGATGGAAAAATTTTTGTTCTTGATCTACCCAGGTGTATAAGAATTAGAACAGGCGAGGAAGGTCCAGCTGCAATAGGTTAACAAAAATTTATCTTTAATACAATTAAAAAAATCATTATAAATTATTACTAATAATTTATAATTAGATCTTTCTGAATAATTGAGTAAAATTTAAAAATTTTGTATCCAATCTATTCAATTTTTTTATATAATAATTGATTATTCAGCATAAACTAAATATAAAATAATAATAATTATAATAATAGTATTATAATAATAATATAATAATAAAAACTGCAAATAAAAAATAAAAACCATAATGTAATATGAAAAATAAAACATGAAAAAGATAAACTTGTCAGTTTATGAACCTGCAGTACAAAATATTGATAAAATATTAGATATTCTAGGAAAAGAATATCCTAGTTCTACTCATACATCATTAAATTTCAAGAATGCTTTGCAACTGTTAGTTGCTACTATTTTATCAGCACAAAGCACAGATAAACTAGTAAATAAAATAACTCCAATATTATTTGAAAAATATAAAAATGTTGAAGATTTTGCGAAAGTTACGCTTGCTGAACTTGAAGAAGATATAAAACCTACAGGCTTTTACCATAATAAAGCTAAAAGTATAAAAGGCTGTGCTGAAATGATAATTAAGGATTTTAATTCTAAAATCCCAAACAACATTGAAGATTTAACAAAACTCCCAGGAGTAGGAAGAAAAACTGCTAATGTAGTTCTTGCAAATGTTTACGGTAAGCAAGCAATTATTGTTGATACACATGTTCAAAGAATTAGCCAAAGACTTGGACTAACAGCAAACAAAGACCCGGATAAAATTGAACAGGACTTAATGAAAATTGTGCCAATGAATAAATGGTCTGTATTTTCACACCAAATCATTGCCCATGGAAGAGCAGTATGTGATGCAAAAAAACCAAAGTGCAATATCTGTAAATTATTACCTTACTGTAGATTTGGCCAAGAATCATTAACCATTTAAGCAAATACCTATATAATAAGCAAATATATATATATATAACTAAAAATTGAAGTAACATTTAGAGTTAAGCATCTAAAACTA
>CAYLWJ010000049.1:0-2455 GCA_964387355.1 uncultured Actinomycetota bacterium
ATGTAATATAATATTACATTAATGTTTGATTTTGTAAATATAACTATTAAATTGTGAATATAATTGTTAAATTTAATTAAAACAATTGCAAGTTTCATAGCAATTTCAATTAAAAATATTAAAAATATTAAAAATTTTAAGAATATAAAGAATATAAAGGATGTAAAGAATAAAATAAGGGTTGAGGATTAATTGATACTCATAAGAACTATTTATAAAAATTATATTAGTAAGTATTAGCAAGGATTTTAAGTATATAAAATGTATTTAAACAATAATATTTATTGTGATGTTTTAATAATTGGTGCTGGTCCTGCTGGAGCTAGTCTTGCATATTATCTAACAAGAAGTACACCTTATAACCCTAATAACCACCTAAAAGTTGTCCTTGTTGAGAAAAAAAATAATATTGAAAGCCCTGTAAGGTGTGCTGAACTTGTTACAGCAAATATTGCAAAATTATTTGACTTTAAAATAAGAGGTGTTAATTGTGAACTTGATTATATGAATACATTTTTAATTGATTTACTCTTATTAGGTAATTTATCCTTAAGAGGCTTGCCAAAAAATAACCTTAATTTAAACAGAACTGATAGTAATTTTAATTTAGGTAAGGCTAACAGTAATTGCAGAAATTTTAATAATATATATAGTTTTAATAATATCAATAATATCAAAAAAATCTATGATGATAATGGTCTTGAAAATATAAAAATTAACAGTACTTTTGCACCTGCCTTTTTGCTTGATAGAGACATCTTTGTCAGCAACTTAGTTAATAAATTTATAAAAAATGGTGGTATCTTTTTGAATAGTACAAAAGTTATAAAAATTATTTACAGTGGTATTAGCAAGGATGTTAAAGAGACAAAAAGTAATGAGATAAAAGTATTGGCTGTCAACAGAAAAAATAATGATTATTTTTTAGTTCAACCAAAAATAATTGTTGGTGCAGATGGACCTTTATCTTTTGTTGGCAGGTTTTTAAAACTATTAAATACAGACTTTATGATTGGTATCCAGGAAAAACTAAATTTTTACAACATTATTGCTAATATGAATAATTCAGATAATTCAATAAATAAAAACAATAAAAATAATAAAGATAATGTAAATAATATAAATAATTATATAAATAATAATATAGATGATTTTAATTCAGCTTCATTTTACTTTAGCCCAATTATTAAATTTGGTTATGGGTGGGTTTTTCCTAAAAAAAATTATTTCAATGTTGGTGTTGGTATTCCTTTGCAATATTCTAAAGAATTAAAATATATCTACAAGGTCTTTAAAAATTTTATAGCATACAAATTTTGTCAATCTTGCCAACTTCAGCAATTTCAACAATCTGATAAACATCAAGAGCTAGATTACTCTAACTATAATAGCAAAATCAGTCAGGGAAAAGCTATAAGCGGCTATAGCGACTATAGCCGCTATAACAGATATAACGGATATAACCGCTATAGCAATAATAATTTTTTAAGTAATTTTGACCATCAGCCTATAACAGGGTTAATTCCTGTTTCTGGAATAATTAAAACCCCTGTCTATGAAAACTTTGTTTTAATTGGAGATGCTGCAGGGACTTGTAATCCAATAACAGGAGCCGGGATATACAATGCTATTTTATCTTCAAAAATTTTATCAGAAATTATTTTAAAATATATGCAAACTAAAAATATTGAAGATTTAAAGGAGTTTAACACCATTTTTTATAAAGAATTTAGCCAGGGTAGTCTAAGAGCATTAAAAAAGAGAAAATACCTTTTAAATAATTGGCCAAGTGATTGTCAAGAAAATGACATTTATAGTAAGAGTAATAAGCAAAATAACAGAAATGAATTTTCTATGCTACCTTTTTTAGATTTAATAAAGAAAACATGGCCTGTATTTAAGCAATACTATAAATATACTTGATTTTTTTTAAATTTTTAGATTAAATGAAGAAAGTTTTTTAAAAAAAGAAATATTTTAAGTGTTTATTTGAAAATTAAATAATAGATAAAAAATAGAAATAAAAAATATAAAAAATATAAAAATAAAGATAAATATAGATATATTATTTAAAACTGATGACCAGGAATAGTAGGGCATTAAGTAGCATACAGAGAGTCGCTGGTGGTGAGATGGCGGCTGCAGTACTGATGTCTGAATGGACCTGCGAGGTGATTGCCACAAATCTGGCATACAAAAACTAAATATAATAATTGCGTAATAATCATGTAATAATCCCTAAATAATCGTGGAGTAATCACGTAACAATCGTTAATTTAAGAAACTTTGAAGTAAAAAATAAAAATATAAAAACCAGAGAGTATGGCAATCCGGCTTCCCCCGTTACCATGGGATAAGGTATCATGTTGTACCGATAGAGTGCACAGCTAATTATTAGAAAGATTTAGATTTGAATTTAGCTGTGAAGTAGAGTGGCACCGCGGGAATTAAGACC
>CAYLWJ010000050.1:0-7363 GCA_964387355.1 uncultured Actinomycetota bacterium
AAAAGAAATTGAAGAAAAATTATTTAATAATTTTATTAATGAAGACAATTATATTAACACAATTATAAACTTATTATTTTACAAAAAGGACCAAAGTGCTTTTAAAATATTTAAGCTTATAAAAGATATTCCTCCTTCTCATTTTTTTAATATTATTAAAACAATTGTAATTTGTAAAAATGATTTTAAAGAATTTATAAATAAAGATGATATTGATTTAACATTTGAAGCATTAGGATATTTAATTGTCCCTAGAATTAATAACACAAAAACACTAGACTTTAAGAAAATCTTAAATTTTTATGATTCTGTTCTAAGTAATAAGCCAATTAACTATTTATATTTGATTAATCAATTTACAAACTCATCAGCATCAATAATGTTAAATTCACAAACTAAATTATATAGTGATAAGTCATTAAACTTAGCATTTTATATTCAAAAATGTTTAATTTTATTAAATATTTTAAAAGATTTAAATTTAATTAAAATAGGAGGACCAATGTCATATGAAAATTTAAATGTTAACAAAAAAATTATTGATTATATCGAAAAGTTGAACTTAAATTCATTACAAGCAGGGTTATTTTTGTTAGGTTATTTAATTGGTGAAATTGGAAATGCACAATTTAGAAAAGGTAATAAATCTAAACCAATTTTAGAAAAAATAAATTATAGAGGTATGGATAAGAATAAAATATTAAGGCTTTGCAATGAAATATTTGAAAAACTTAAAGAGATTAAAATTCTTGAATTCAATGAAAAAAATTATGCAGAAATGAAAAAATTAATAGATAGCAATATAAAAAACTGGAATTTAACCGACTATGAAAACGTATTTTATATTCTATCTGGTTATTCTTTTTCAACTCTTTCTATTATTTCTAGTGATAACAATTAAATAAAAAATAAATGGAGAAAGGAAAAAAAATGAAGAATAGTGAAATATTATTTATCTACGATGCAATATTATGCAATCCAAATGGTGACCCAGATGATGAAAATAAGCCTCGTATGGATTATGAACGACAAAGAAACCTAGTTAGTGATTTGAGATTAAAAAGGTATATAAGAGATTATTTACAAAGTAAAGGCTATGAAATTTTCGTTTCAAAAATAGATGATAAAATTGTTGATGCCACTAAAAGAGTTGAAATTCTTTTTGAAAATTACACCGATCAAAATGGAAAAAATGAAAAAGTAAATATAAGGAAATTAAATAAAGAACATTTAGATTGGCTTTTAAAAAAATTGGTTGACGTAAGATTTTTTGGTGCAACTTTACCAATTAAACCAGAGACTAATGAAAAAAGTGGAGGATTTGCGTCCAATTTTACTGGTCCTATCCAATTTAATTGGGGTTACTCTCTAAATCCTGTCACAATCAATCCATCTTCTACAATAACTTCTACTTTTGCTGGTCAGACAACTGGGGGAGAAACTGAATATGGTTCAATGGGTAAAGACTGGAGGGTATTTTACTCACTTATAGCTTTTCACGGTATCATTAGTGCTATTCGGGCAAAAAAAACATTATTAAGTGAGGACGACATTAAGCTATTTGACAATGCAATATTAAATTGTATTCCTATTGAAGCAACAACAAGAAGTAAGATTGGTCAAACTCCAAGATTATATATAAGAGTAGAATATATAAACGAATATACTTTTATAGATGATTTTAGAAATTATTTAAAAATAATACCAAATGTTAATGATATTAACTGTATAAGAAATATTGAAGACTTTAAGCTTGATATTTCTAATTTAATTGAATTATTAAAAAACAATAAAGAATTAATCGATAAAATATATTTATGGATTGATAATAATATTATTTTTAATAATGATGTTACTATCGAAAACGAAATTATTAAAATTATTAATAAAGAAAACTTAATTATATTATCCTAACGATAGAATAAAGTGGTGATATCTTATGGATATAAGTGAAATAATTATATTTGATATTAGTGGACCTTTTGCTCATTTTAAAACTTTTTATACTAACTCATCATCATTATCATATTCTTTTCCCCCTAGAACAGTTATAGCTGGTTTAATATCAGCAATATGCGGATATGAAAGAGATTCTTATTACGAAGAAACTACAATAGAAAAGTGTAAAATTGCAGTTTCAATAAAAACTCCGTTAAAGAAATCAATACATGTGCTAAATTATCTTTTTGTAAAAAGTAAAAATGATTTAAACGGAAGTGCTGGTCACACCCAAATACCAGTTGAAGTTATTTTACCCTCTGATATAAAAGAAAATAAATTAACATATAGAATTTTTTTTGCAAAAATTGAAAATATTGAAAACAAAATATTTAATAAATTTAAAGAAAGTCTTCTTTCAAATAAAATTTCTTATCCCCCATATTTAGGAATATCGGAATTTATTAGTAATATTAAATTAATTGATTATATTGATAAAAATAATATAAAAAAGATAATAAACAGTGATAATGTTATTGAAATCAATAGTGTAGCCAATCTAGATAATATTAAAGAAAAATCTTTAATATTCAAACCAGAAAAGAACAAGACCCTTAGTTATCTTAAGGAAAAGGCACCATTAGATTTTAATAAAGATAGGTACGTAAAAAATTTTGGATACTTTATTTTTGAAAAAAATGGTAACAGTCTTTTTTTAGTACCTACTAAAAATTGTTATAGCATTCTTTATAAAGAACATAATAAAGAAATTACAGAAAATATTATTTTTATGGAGTAAAATGATATTTTATTCACATCCAAATGTTTTATTAAAAAATCATTTAAAACTGGTTGCAGAAAAATCTCTAAGTTTTCTGAAAAATATTAAAAATTACAACAATATTACAATTGACAGTAATTTAATAGAAACTGCAAGGCTAATTGCCTTAGGACATGATTTTGGCAAATATACAACTTTCTTCCAAGAATATTTACTTAATATAAAAAATAAACTTAAAAGTAAAAAATCCCAACATGGTTTAATTTCAGCGTTATTCACAACTTTTCTTATTAAACAAAATCTCAATATTGATATTAAAAATAATAATAGTAATAATAAAGAAAAATATAATATGATATTATCATATTTAGTTGTGCTGCATCATCATGGAGACCTTAATAATATCGAAGATGATATACCTTTAATACCTGGATATTATGACTTAGAAAGTGATGACATATATAACCTGAACCAGGAGTGGATAGGAAAAATACAACTAATTAAAGACGAACAGATACCCAATTTAATTAAAAACCTTTCTTTAATTAAAAAAGAATATCAAGAATTAGGAATTGAAAACATAGAACTCTTTTTTAATCAAAAGTATTATATCGAGATTTTTCATGAGCTAAACCACATAAAACATTTATTTTCTAAAGAAAATGAAGATATAAAAAAAGAAATAGCTTTTAAATTATTAATACTATATTCTACTTTGATTGACTCTGATAAAAGAATTGCTGCAGACATAGATTTACATATTGAAAGAGAAAAAATCGACAGTAATATAATAGAAAACTACGTTAAGTTACATTTTGATACAAACTCTTATTATAAAAATTCTCTAAATAATTTAAGAAATAAAATTTTTAAAGAAGTCAATGAAAACATCACTAAATTTGATTTAAAAAAACATATATATACAATTACCGCCCCCACAGGCACTGGCAAGACTTTATCTTCATTCTCAGTAGCTTTAAAAATTAGAGAAAAAATATATAAAGAAAAAAATTTTTTACCAAAAATAATATATTCATTACCATTTATTACAATTATAGACCAAAATTACAGCGTAATTTATAATATTCTTAAAGAAAATATAGAGAATTTTGTTATTAATGAATCAAAATATTTAATTAAACACCATCATTTAAATGATTTAAACTATAAAGTTGGAAATGAATTTTTACCTATTGATATTTCTCTTATGTTAATAGAATCTTGGGAATCGGAAATAATTATTACAACTTTTATTCAACTTTTATATACAATCATTGGATTTAAAAATAGCTTTTTAAAAAAATATCACAATATTTACGGAAGTATAATACTTCTTGATGAAGTTCAAAATATTCCTATTGAATATTGGGAACTAGTCAGAAAAGTTTTAATTTTTTTAGCTACTTATATGAATTGTTATATAATTCTATTAACTGCAACAAAACCATTAATTTTTAATAAAGATGATAACATAATTGAACTAGTAAATAAGCCAGAAGAAAAATTTAAATCTTTAAAAAGGGTAAATATTTATAAGTACCCAGTTAAAATAGATGAAGAAATCTTTATAGATGAATTTATAAAAAATTATAATAATAAAAAATCTTATTTAATTGTACTTAATACAATAAGATCGTCTATATATATTTTTAATAAGATAAAAGAATTAAACCCAGATAATATATTTTATTTATCAACTAATATTATTCCATTCCAAAGATTAGAAAGAATAAAAAAGATTAAAAAATTATTAGAGACCAACAAAAAACCAATATTAATTACTACACAAATTGTAGAAGCAGGAGTTGATTTAGACTTCGATGTTGCTTATAGAGATCTAGGACCACTTGATTCAATAATACAAGTTTGTGGCAGATGTAATAGAGAAGGTAAAAAAGAAAATGGTTTAGTTAATATCTTTCAGATAAAAGATTATAGTAGTAAAATTTATGGACCAATTCATACGAGTGTTTCAAGCGACATATTTTCAGATAAAAAAATAATAAATGAATCTGAATTTTATAACTTAATTAACAACTATTTTGATGTTGTTAAAGAGAAAAAAAATCTGGATATCTCTAATAAAATATGGAATGCTTTTATAGATTTATCTTTTTATAGTAATGATAAAAATTCAGTTAGTGACTTTAAATTAATACATGATTTTAATTTATATAATATTTTTGTAGAATTCAACGAAGAAGCTAAGTCTCTTTGGAATATTTATATTAATGAAATAATTAATGAAAAGGATTATTTAAGAAAAAGAAACAAATATCTAGAAATTAAAAATAGGTTTAATCAATTTTTATTGTCAATAAATACTTTTAATCAAAACATTCTATTACCACCATTAGCAGAAAACTCGAGCTTTAGATACATTTCTTTTAATCAATTAGGAGACTGGTATGAAATTAATACTGGTTTTAAACATGAAATTGATTTATTTATTTGGTAATAATGGAAGAAGAAAACATAAAAATTAATGGCACATTAATCTGGTATTATAATATTTGTGTACGAGAAACATGGCTTATGCTGCACCAAATTTGCCCTGATCAAGATAACGAATATCTTGAATTAGGAAGGCTTATTTCTGAAGAATCATATAGCAATAATAAAAAAGCAATTAATTTAAATAATATTATCTTTGACTTAGTTAAGACTAAAGGTAAAAATATAATTATTGGAGAGATTAAAAAAAGTAGTAAGTTTAAGGAAAGTTCAATGATGCAGTTATTATATTATTTATATAATTTAAAACAAAGAGGAATTAATTCATCTGGTGAACTTTTATTCCCTAAAGAAAAAAGAAAAATCACAGTTGAATTAAATGATAAAGCAATTTTAAAATTAAAATCTCAAATAAATGACATCAGAAAACTGGCCTTATTAAAAGTTCCACCAAGTGCTAAAAAAAATAAATTTTGCAAAAATTGTGCATATAAATTTTTTTGTTGGAGTTAAGATGGAAAATACAATCTATCTATTTTCAAATGGAATTTTAAAAAGAAAAGATAATACATTGTTTTTAGAATTAGAAAATGGACAAAAAAAATATATTCCAGTTGAAAATACAAGGGAAATCATAATTTTTGGTGAAGTAGATATTAATAAACGATTTTTAGAATTTGCTTCCCAAAATGAGATAATTTTACATTTTTTCAATTACTATGATTATTATTGTGGCTCTTTTTACCCTAGAGAACATTATAATTCAGGTTATATGATATTAAAGCAAGCAGAATTTTATTCTGACTCAAAAAAGCGTTTAAATTTAGCAGAAAAATTTGTTTATGGCTCAATAGAGAACAGTTTAAAAATATTGAAATACTATAATAGAAGGTCAAAAAATTTAGAAAGCTATATTAATGAAATAAATAAATTCAAAAAACAAATCAATAATGTTAATAAAATAAATGAATTAATGGCAATTGAGGGTAATGTTAGAAAGGTATATTATTCAACTTTTGGTATAATAATCAACTCTGAAAAAATTAATTTTGAAAAAAGAACAAAAAGACCACCAAAAAATGAAATTAATACACTTATAAGTTTTGGGAATTCATTATTATACATCTATTGCCTATCTGAAATTTATAAAACACATTTAGATCCAAGAATTGGTTTTTTACACTCAACAAACTTTAGGCGCTTTACATTAAATTTAGATATTGCAGAAATTTTTAAACCAATAATTGTAGATAGAACAATTTTTAATTTATTTAATAAAAATAGAATTAAATCTTCAGACTTTGAAAAGAATATGAATGGTTTGATTTTAAATGAAAATAGTAAAAAATTATTTATTACAGAAATAGAAAATAAAATGAAAACCACTATAAAACATCATACTTTAAATAAAGAAGTTTCATATAGAATGTTAATAAGAATGGAATTATATAAGTTAGAAAAATATTTATTAGGAGAAAATGAGTATTCTCCTTTTATCATGGATTGGTGATGATAATTTAAAATAAATTTTACTAATAATTTGATTTAAATAATATTTACTATTAATTTTTTTATTAAGAAATAAAATATAGATTATAAAATTATAAATTTACATTAAAATGTTTATTATTATGGTCTATGATGTAAACGAGAAAAGAGTTAATAAAATTCTAAAGAAATCTAGGGAGTTCTTAATATGGGTTCAAAATTCAGTCTTTGAAGGCGAAATTAGTGAATCGAAGTATCAAAAACTTGTTACTTCTTTAAAAAAAATAATAGATGAAAATGAAGATTCTATAATATTTTATAAATTAAGAACTACAAATTATTTGTGTAAAGCTGTTATAGGAATACAAAAAAATAAAAAAGAATTATTTTATTAAATATAAAATTCTGTCAATTTACAATAAAAAAAATTTTATAATGGATAGACAGAATAATTCAGATAAAATTAAAAATATTATTTATAAAATTTATTATATTATATTTTTTCTCACGATTGTTAAACGGGATTTTAGATTACCTATAAGGGTTTGAAACTATACCAAAGCCAGTTGAAGCGTCAAGCTACTGGAAAGATTTTAGATTACCTATAAGGGTTTGAAACTAAAATTTGGATGGCTGATATTTGGCAGTGTCCTGTTTGATTTTAGATTACCTATAAGGGTTTGAAACCTCCAACTGGTGAAG
>CAYLWJ010000051.1:0-2946 GCA_964387355.1 uncultured Actinomycetota bacterium
GAACCTGCTGCTGCATTTCTAGGATTTGCAAAAGTAGGAAGTCCTTCCTCTTCACGCTGCATATTTATTCTTTTAAACTCTTCTTTTGATAAGTAAACCTCACCTCTTACCTCAAGTCGAGTTGGAATTCTTGGCTGTTTATAAGGTAAGCTTTGCTTAGATAAGTCCTGATTAGATAAGGTCCGTTTAGATAAGTCCTGATTAAATAGGCTCTGATTTGATAAACTCTGATTTGATAGGCTCTGTTTTAATAGGCCATTGTTTTTAGATGATTGTGTTAGTTTTGCTAATGTCAGTGGAATTGTTAATGTCAGTGGAATTGACTTAATTGTTCTTAGATTTAAAGTGATATCCTCACCTGTTATTCCATCTCCACGCGTAGCCCCGCTTACAAATACCCCATTTTCATAAACTAGTGAAACTGCCGAACCATCAATCTTTAGCTCACATACAAACTCAATCTTATCTGCTTCATTTGGACTTATATTTAAATCTTTGTAAACTCTTTCAAGAAAATCCTCAAGCTCCTCATAATTAAAAGCATCCTGCAGTGAGAGCATTTTCTCTCCATGCAATACTGTTTTAAAACCACCCTCAAGTGGGGCACCAATGCGCTGAGTTGGTGAATCAGGAGTTATTAGCTGAGGAAATTTCTGCTCTAATTTTTCCAGGTTTCGAAGCAGTCTATCATAATCTGCATCGCTAATTATGGGGTTGTCCTGAATATAATAATAATAGTTATGTTTGTTTATTTCCTCTTTTAGCTGGAAAATAAGGACTTTGGCCTGCTCAATATTATTAACTTTTTCAGTGTTGATATTTAGAAGTTCTTCAAGCATCTTTTATTTGCTCTCCAAAGGGTAACCATTTTTCTTCCAAAGCTCTATTCCTCCAGTCATTTCATAGATAGGGGAAAATTTATTCTTTAATAATATATCTGCAGCTTTACTGCTTCTTCTTCCAGACCTGCAATAAACAATTATTGGTTTATTTTTAGGCAGCTCATTTAACCTCTCCTCAAGTTCATCAACTGGTATTAATATTGCAGAAACAAGATGTCCTTCATTATATTCATCTATAGTTCTTACATCAAGAATTAAATAGTTTTCATTTCTATCAATAATTTTTTTAACCTTCTCAACAGTAATTGGGATAACCTCGTTTTGCAAAAAAAGTTTGCTACAGCTCGTAGCTGAAAAAATACTTGTGATAATAAAAATTATAGTTGAATAGATAAATAAAGTTTTAAAAATTACTAATTTTAAAAAAGCTTTATTTAAAATTATTTTCATTTTTAAGTTGTTTTTTATAATTTCTAGTTTCTAATTATAAGAAAATAAAATAAATAAAGAAACTTTTTTATATATTAATTTTATAAATTTAAGCATACAATTTAAGTATAATTATTACTTCCAATATAAAAACTATAAAAAAAGCATTAATAATTTCAATATAGATTTCAATAAAGGAAAAATTTTTCAGACTATAAAAGAAAGAACACCATTTAAAGGTGTTCTTTCTTTTATACTATTCAATTATACTACCAAAAATAAAGTTATAACTATAATTTATTTCTAAAAATTAGTTAACTTCATTTCCCTTTCTTTTCTGAGATTTTCTCATGAATATTACACTTAAAACTAGTCCAGCAAGTATTAGTACAAAACCTCCAATATAATATCTTATATCAACTCCTGTAAATGCCAGTCCTGCAACTTCAATAATTCCGCCACCAGTTGTTATACCTGCCACAGCTATTGTTGGAGGTGTAGTAGGAGGTGATGGTAGAGGTGGTGGAGGTACAGGTGTATTTGAAAGTGTAATATAAACCCCTGCTAATGCATTATCTTTTGTTATTGTTACATCTACAGGGCTTGCCGGTGTATAGCCAGAAGGTGGAGTTGTTTCAACTATTGTATACGTATCCCAGGATAGACCTGTAAATGTAACAAGTCCACTATCATTTGTAAATGCTTCTGGATATACTGGGTTACCACTTGATTTGTAGTATATAGTAAATCCAATACCTGACATCGTAGCTCCAGTTGATGAGTTTATTTTTTTAATTGTTACGCTACCTGGTATTCTTGGATCTCTAATCTCAATAGCTACATCAGCACCAGAATCTCCACCAATTTCAACATTAACAGGGTCAGCAAATCCATAACCTGTAGGTGCACCAATTTCTTTAACTACATAAGTACCAAATACAAGATTTGTAAAATATGCCTTTCCATTTGCATCTGATACCTGATTTGGAATTGGATTACCATATGCATCTGTAGCTGGAGTTACGCCATCTGCTTTTAATAGTGAAAATGTTGAACCAGCAAGTAAACTACCATCAGTTGCATCCTTTTTTGTAACAGTAATACTACCTATAATAATAGTATTTTCTCCACTTACACTAACTACCTGGCCCTGGCTGGTAATAGATATCCCGGTAATATTAGCCATTTTGTTGTAGCCGGAAGGAACTTTAGTCTCTTCAATATAATAGCCAGACCCATAAGGAACATTCCCCCAAGTAGCATATGGGTTAGGTTCACCAGAGGCTACTCCTGTTATTTCCTTATATCCTAAACTGTGTCCACCACTATCATAAAGAGTAAATCCTGCAGTTATATCTTCTGCAAGACCTGACTTGGTAAGCTTAATGGAGCCTGTAATAAGAGTATTGACAACGTTGAAAGTCTTATGAACTCCACAACGTAAATAAACCGAAACTGGATTTATACTTGATGTATAACCAGGAATAGGTTCTTCTTCGATCACATAAGTTTTCCATACAGGTAAGTTATACCAAACTATTGTTCCTTCACCAACAAGTGTAACTTTTGCATCATCTTTGCTCACAGGAATCCCACTTTGATTGTAATAAGTACTTCCACTCTTTAAATAAAAATAAGCTGTCGTAGTTGGACCGCCATATGTTTTATTTAATGT
>CAYLWJ010000052.1:0-2022 GCA_964387355.1 uncultured Actinomycetota bacterium
CTCAACATAGAATGTAATTGTGTCAGTTTCAAAACCTGTAATTTCAAAAGTATGCGGAAAATTGATATTAGAAAAATAGCTATAGTTATTACCATCATGATATTCTTCATTTAATGTATAAGTTCCGGGTGGTAAATTTGACCAGGTTACTGAACTAGAACCCCAGGGAGCATTGCTTAATGTTTCTGTTTTGCTAACACCAGGACCTTCAAGGATAAATATTGCTTTATCTGACCAAGGAAGCAACAACCCCCACTTTAAACCAGATTTTATGATTTTAATTTTTCCAAGCTTTGTATTGGTTACATTTACAATCTTATTATCTCCCGCTTTTAATTCAAAATTATTAAGGTCTATTACGGATGAGTATCCTGAAGGAATATCTTCCTCAATTACATATGTTTTAGGAACTGGAAGATTATACCATATTATGGTTCCCTCGCCATTTAATGTAACCTTTGCATTATTTTTATTATATGTTGAGCTACCATCAATTTTGTAATATTTACTACCACTTTTTAAATAAAATGAAGCAGTTGCAGATGCCCCAACATATGTTTTATTTAGAGTTATAATACCTGTTTCTGGAATAATACAATTACTGTGGCTAATTGTTAGAACAAACTTATCGAAACCACTTTCTTTACCAGTGCCACTAGTATAAGAGTAAATAACATATGCAGAAATAACCTTGCCACCCTCTCTATAAACATCAAAATGCCACGCACCACGTCCAGAAGGACTACTAGGATAGCCAACAGTTTCTGTTGACGGAGAATTATTATAAGTTACATATAACTTTGCACTGGTTATGATATTGTTTCCACCAGGGGTTAAAATCCAGTGCCAATAAGCTTGTGTACATGTAGAGAGATCTGCATATTTACTACCTTGCCCTCCCCAATCTAATCTTATACCAGTACTACCTGTAGTGTCAGTAAAAGTAGTGCTGGCAATAATACTGCTATTACTATCAATTGCTTCAACTAGATATTCACCAGTTATCCCATCTAGTTGATAGTTATAGATAAATGAGCCAATATTATCAGAAGTTACTAATGCTGAATCTTTAGCCCCATTAGGCCTTGTAACCCTTATGGTGTACTTAGTATCGGGATAAAAGCCATCCCCCGATATAATTACAGTTTCTCCTGGAGAGTAGTCATTTTTAACTGTTTTTATAGTTGGATTTATTTCTAAACCCCCAAGTAGCGAAGCATTGTTGTTAGTTCCTAACAAAGTTAGATCACCGTTAGATCCAGGGTTTTCATTATTTCCACTTTCTTGGTCACTATTTTCATCATTTCCTTGATTGTTATCCTGACCTTTCTCATCCTTAGAATTTTTCTTTGTCTTTTCTAATGCTGCTACTGCATCATCATATGTTTTTTGTGCAGCTTCCAAATTATTTGTTGCCTCATCTACAGCAAGTTTAGCTTGCTCAAGTTCCTGTTGCGCCTGCTCTAAATTAGCCTTTGCTACTTCCAATGCTGCGACTGCATCATTGTAGGCATTTTGAGCAGATTCCAGCTCCTGCTGCGCAGCAGCAAAAAGGTTAGCTTTAAGAACCTTGATATCATCACCCTCAGAAGCTCCTTCCAGAGCTGCTTTTGCTTCAACTACTTTTGCATTGGCATCAGCTAATCTTGCTTCAGTTTGCTGAAGAGATGACTCAGCTTCTGAAAGAATCTTATTTGCCTCGTCAGCTTTAGCTTGAGCATCAGCTAATACTTTGTTTGCAGTATTTAAAGCTCCTTTAGCTTCTTCCAGAATTTTACCTGCATTTTCTACAGCTACTTCCAGCTCCCTGAGATCAGACCCTTTAGTTCCCTCACCAAAAACCGTACCTACAGGAAGAAGCCAAAGTATCAAAACTGCAATTAGAGGGAAAACTAAAAATTTCAAAATTTCTTTGCCTAATTTATTTTTCATTTAAATTTCTCCTCTCAACTTAAAATACTAAAAATTCTACTTATTAGTTTTTACTTACTTTTATTAACTATTTATTTAACTACTTATTAT